>CAXSIB010000300.1:0-4590 GCA_964237095.1 uncultured Actinomycetales bacterium | reverse complement strand
GGGCGCCTCGCCCACGTCGGGCCGGTGACGGGGGCGGCGGCGCTCACCCTGCTGGTCAGCTGCCCGCTGGCGGCGCTGCTCGCCGTCCTCCCCCCCGCCGTGCGCCGTCTCCTGCCGGGCTGGGCCGACGCTCCGGTCGGGGACCGGGACGAGGACCGGGATCAGGACCGCGACATCGACATGGACCTCGACGGTGACCAGGCGGGACGGCCGAGCCGGATCGACGGTCCGGGGCGACCCGCCGAGCCCGACCGGATCTACGACCGCGGGGCCGGACCGGAACCGGCCGCCCGGCTCGACCGGGCCACGGCCGCCGCCCCCGACCCGGGCCGTGACGACCCCATCGCGTCGGACATCGACGACCCGGCCGCGTCGGACATCGACGACCCGACCGCGGGCAGCGGCCCGTCCGGCGGGACGCGACGGGCCGGGTCAGCCGTCCAGGCTCTGTCGGAGCGCGTCGGGGAGCTGCTGGGCGCACTGCTGCCGGACCGCCGTCGGCGACCCGGCCGCGTTCTCGAGACAGGTGGTGTACCGGCTGAGGTCGGAGCGGTGGGCGACGACGTACACGAGTCCGGCGACGACCAGGCAGAGGGCCACCGCGCCGATGGCGACCGCGAAGCCGCCGCGAGCTCCGCTCACCCGGACCCGGCGCGCCCGGCGGATCGCGCCGATCCCACGGACGAAGGCGGCGATCCCGGCGACGAACGCGATGAGGATGAGGATCGCGGCCAGGTTCGGGGCTCCGGCCCGCAACGCCATGGACAGGAAGACGAGGGCGACCCCGGTGAGCGCGGTGCGGAGCGCCCGGCGACCGGCCCGGTCGGCTGAGACGACCGCGGCCCGGTCGTGGTGCGGCTCCGCCGGGCTGCTGCCGCCTGTGCTGCCGCCGTTGCCCCCGCCGGTCGGGACGGCCGCACCCCGCGCCGGGTCCGCTCCCCGCGCCGCCCGGTCGGCGTGGGTGACACCGTCGGTCCGCTCCGACCCCGGGACGACGGCGGTGGGGACGCCCGGCCGCCAGCCGGTGCCGGGCGGCGCGACCAGGGTCGCCGCCTGCCCGTAGGGACGCCCGGTGTTGCCCGGGGCGGCGGTGCCGGTCCACGGGAGCGGGTCGAGCTCGGGCAGGCGCAGCGGCCGGTGGTCCCGTTCCGGCGGCGGTGTGCCCGGCGGGGTCGGCCGGCCGCCGGCGTCGTCGGACATGGGGTCATCCTCCCGCACGGCGGGCCGGTCGAGGACGTCCGCGCCCGGCCGGTACGCCCGGACCCGCGACCGCGCCGGCGGTCCCGCCGGCCGCGATAGCGTCCGCCACCGTGCCGACCCCGATCGTGATCCTGGCGTCCGGTGCGGGCAGCACCCTGCAGGCGGTGCTCGACCTGCACGTCGCCGGCCGGGTCCGGGTCGCGGCGCTGGGGGTCGACCGGCCCGGGACCGGGGCCCAGGACCGTGCGGCGGCCGCCGGGGTGCCGGTGTTCACCTGCCCGTTCACCGGCGGCGCGCAGCGCTCGAGCTGGGACGAGACCCTCACCGAGGCGGTCGCCGCGCACGCCCCCGGGTGGGTCCTGCTGTCGGGGCTCAAGCGCCTGGTCGGGCCGCCGCTGCTGGACCGTTTCCCGGGGCGCGTCCTCAACATGCACCCGGCACTGCTGCCGTCGTTCCCCGGGCTGCACGCCGCCCGCGACGCCCTCGCGCACGGCGTGAAGATCACCGGCACGACCATGTTCCTGGTCGACCGCGGCACCGACACCGGGCCGATCGTCGCCCAGCGCGCGGTCGCGGTCGAGGCCGGCGACACCGAGGACACCCTCCACGAACGCATCAAGGACGCCGAACGTGCACTGCTCACCGAGTACGTCCCGCTCATCGCCGAGCGCGGACTCACGGTGACCGGACGAGAGGTCAGGCTCGGATGAGCACGACGCAGCAGATTTCCCACGACGAGTCCGCTCCGGCCGGCGCGGCGCCGGCCGGCCGCCGCCGGATCGCCCGCGCGCTGGTGTCGGTGTCGGACAAGGCCGGTCTCGTCGAGCTCGCGCGGGACCTGGCCGCGGCCGGGGTGGCGCTCGTGTCCACCGGCAGCACCGCCGCGGCCATCGCGTCGGCCGGCGTCGCGGTCACGACGGTGGAGGACCTGACCGGCTTCCCCGAGACCCTCGGCGGGCGGGTCAAGACCCTGCACCCGGCCGTGCACGCCGGGCTGCTGGCCGACCCGGCGCAGCCCGAGCACCGCCGCCAGCTCGACGAGCTGGGGATCGCGGGCTTCGACCTGCTCGTGTCGAGCCTCTACCCGTTCGAGGCGACGGTCGCGTCCGGCGCCGGGGTCGACGCGTGCATCGAGCAGATCGACATCGGCGGCCCGGCGATGGTCCGCGGGGCCGCCAAGAACCACGCCGCGGTCGCGGTGGTCACCGACCCCGCCGGGTACGACGGGATCCGCGTGGCCCTCGCCGCCGGCGGCTTCACCGCCCCCGAGCGGCGCGCGCTGGCGGCCGAGGCGTTCCGCCGGATCGCGGACTACGACGTCGCCGTGGCGACCTGGCTGTCCCGGGTCGACGTCGCCGAGCGGACCCCGGCGGCCGCCGCGGAGCCGCCGGCCTGGATCGGCGCGACCTGGCGGCGCGCCGCGGGCCTGCGCTACGGGGAGAACCCGCACCAGGCCGCCGCGGTCTACCTGGACGGCGCGGGCCTGGACGGCGCGGGCATCGCGGCCGGGACCCAGCTGCAGGGCAGGGAGATGTCGTACAACAACTACGTCGACGCCGATGCCGCGCTGCGGGCCGCGTACGACTTCGACGAGCCCGCGGTGGCCGTGGTCAAGCACACGAACCCCTGCGGGATCGCGACCGCGGCTCCCCTGGCGGCCGACGCGATCGCCGACGCCCACGCCCGCGCCAACGCGTGCGACCCCATGTCCGCGTTCGGCGGCGTCATCGCGGCCAACCGGCCGGTGACCGCGGCGATGGCCGAGCAGATCCTCCCCGTGTTCACCGAGGTGGTCGTCGCCCCGTCGTTCGACGACGGCGCGCTGGAGCTGCTGGCCCGGCGGAAGAACGTGCGCCTGCTGGTGGTCCCGGCCGGCTACCCGCGGCGGGCCCTCGAGCGCCGCCCGGTCTCCGGAGGTCTCCTCGTGCAGGCACCGGACACCCTCCAGGCCGCGGGCGACGACCCGGCGGGCTGGACGCTGGCCGCCGGTCCGGCCGCCGACGAGGCGACCCTCGCCGACCTCGCGTTCGCCTGGCGGGCGTGCCGGTCGGTGCACTCGAACGCGATCCTGCTGGCGACGGCCGGGGCGAGCGTCGGGATCGGGATGGGGCAGGTGAACCGGGTCGACTCCGCCCGGCTCGCGGTCAGCCGGGCCGGTGACCGCGCCGCCGGGTCGGTGGCAGCCTCCGACGCCTTCTTCCCCTTCGCCGACGGCCTGGAGGTGCTGCTCGACGCCGGGATCCGCGCGGTGGTCCAGCCCGGCGGCTCGAAGCGGGACCCGGAGGTGGTCGCGGCGGCCGAGGCGGCCGGCGCCAGCCTCTACCTGACCGGCGCCCGGCACTTCCGCCACTGAGCCGGCAGCCGGGCGGGCCGGGCGGGCCGGGCGGGCCGGTCCGACCGAGCCTGCCGACCGAGGCCGGGTCGTCGGGCGGCCGGTCGGGGCGGGCGTGGGAGGATCGGCGTCCGTGACCGCGGTGACCCTCGACGGCAAGGCCCTCGCCCGCCGGATCCGCGCGGACCTGCGCGAGCGGGTCGCCGCGCTCGCCGCCGCCGGCATCGTCCCCGGGCTCGGCACGATCCTGGTCGGCGACGACCCCGCCAGCCACTCCTACGTCGCCGGCAAGCACCGCGCGAGCGAGGCGATCGGGATCGTGTCCCAGGACGTCCAGCTGCCGGCGACCGCGTCGCAGGCGCAGGTCGAGGACGCCGTCGCCGCGCTGAACGCCGACCCGGCCTGCACCGGGTTCCTCGTCCAGTCCCCCCTCCCGCACCACCTCGACGGCGGCCGCGTGCTCGAGTGCGTCGACCCGGTGAAGGACGTCGACGGCCTGCACCCGATGAACATCGGCCGCCTCGTGCTCGGCCAGCCCGGCCCGCGCCCGTGCACCGCGCGCGGCATCCTGCTGCTCCTGCGCGAGCACGACGTGCCCCTCGCCGGCACCGACGTGTGCGTGGTCGGCCGGGGGCTCACCGCGGGCCGCCCGACCACGCAGATCTTCTCGGCCCTGCTGGAGAACGGCACCGTCACCTCGTGCCACCGCGAGACGCGCGACCTCGGCGCCCACACCCGGGCCGCGGACATCGTCGTGATGGCCGCCGGGAGCCGTGGACTGCTGCGCGCGGACATGGTGAAGCCCGGCGCGGCGGTCGTCGACGTCGGCCTCACCCGGACCCCGGACGGCCTGCGCGGGGACGTCGACCCCGCGGTCGCCGACGTCGCCGGCTGGCTGTCGCCGAACCCCGGCGCCGTCGGCCCGATGACCGTCGCGATGCTGCTCTCCAACGTCGTCGAGGCGGCGGAGGCGGCCCGCGCGGCCGGTCCGGCGGCCGTGGTGGTGGCCGCCTGAGCCGGCGGCCGGGCGGCGCGCCGACCCCGCCGACCCCGCTGAC
>CAXSIB010000299.1:0-4619 GCA_964237095.1 uncultured Actinomycetales bacterium | reverse complement strand
AGGCCGCGTACACGAGTGAGTGGGACCTGCTGCCCGACGCGCAGTCGCGCCGCAGCCGGGACCAGATGACCGGCTTCGACCTCGTCGACGCCCACCTGGACATGGCCCTCGCCGAGCCGGAGTACACCTTCGTCCTCGCCGAGCTGGATTACCTCAAGCCCTACTGGGACTCCCGCCCCCACCGCCGCGCCGCTCTTCGCGAGCTCATGGCGGCGGGGCGTGTCGAGCTCGTCGGCGGCACCTACAACGAGCCGAACACCAACCTCACCGGGCCGGAGACCGCGATCCGGACCCTGGTCTACGGGGTGGGGTGGCAGCGTGACGTCCTCGCCCGCGGCGGTCCGGGCTCGCCGGCGACCGCCTGGCAGCTCGACGTGTTCGGCCACGACCCGCAGTTCCCGTCGATGGTCGCCGACGCCGGGCTGACGTCGAGCTCGTGGGCGCGCGGCCCGCACCACCAGTGGGGGCCGCTGGTCAGCCGGAGCAAGGGCGGGTCCGACGACGCCCGGGTCATGCAGTTCGCGAGTGAGTTCGAGTGGATCGGCCCCGACGGCAAGGGGATCCTGACCAGCTACATGCCCGGGCACTACTCCGCGGGCTGGGACCTCGACTCCGCCGCGACCCTCGCCCAGGCCATGCGCCGCGCCCACATCCACTTCCGCGAGCTGAAGCCGGTCGCGCTGACGAAGAACGTCCTGCTGCCGGTCGGCACGGACTACACCCCGCCGGCGGCGTGGATCCTCGGCGTCCACCGCGAGTGGGCCAAGCAGTACGTCTGGCCGCGGTTCGTCTGCGGGCTGCCGCAGGACTTCTTCACCGCGGTCCGCGCCGAGCTGTCCGAGCGGGGGATCTCCGCGAGCCCGCAGACCCGGGACATGAACCCCGTCTACACGGGCAAGGACGTCTCGTTCATCGACACCAAGCAGGCCCAGCGGGCCACCGAGAACGCGGTGTCGGACGCGGAGAAGCTGGCCACGCTGGCCTGTCTGCTCGGCGGCGCCCGCTACCCGACGGCCGCGCTGGACAAGGCGTGGCGGCAGCTGTCCTTCGGCGCGCACCACGACGCGATCACCGGCTCGGAGTCCGACGAGGTCTACCTGGACCTGCTCACCGACTGGCGCGACGCCCACGACCTCGGGACCGGGATCCGGGACCGGTCCGCGGCCCACCTGATCGCCGCGATCGACACCGGCGGCGACAGCGACACCGGTCCGGCCGCGCGGATCGTGGTGGTGAACACCTCGTCGTGGACTCGCAGCGAGGTGGTCGAGGTCGCCGTCGACAGCGCCGCGGTCACCGTCCTCGACGCGGCCGGCGAGGCGGTGCCCGCCCTCGCCCGCGAGCACGGGGCGGGGGCGACCCTCACGTTCCTCGCGACCGACATCCCCCAGGTGGGGTGGAAGACCTACACCCTCGCCGCCGCCGGGACCGCGGTGCCCGGGTGGCAGCCCCGGCCGGTCACGGCCGGCGAGCCCGTCACGATCACCAACGAGCACTACAGCCTCACCGTCGACCCGGCCCGCGGCGGCGCGGTCTCCAGCCTGGTCGATATCTCGACGGGCCGGGAGCTGGTCCGGGCCGGCGCGGTGGCCAACGAGCTCGTCGTCTACGAGGAGTACTCCGAGCACCCGTCGTTCGGCGAGGGCCCGTGGCACCTCATCCCCTCGGGCCCGTCGGTGGGGTCGGCCACCGCTCCGGCGGCGTCGGTCACCGTCGAGAGCAGCGCTCTCGGTCAGCGGGTCACCGTGGCCGGGACGGTCGACGCCATCCCGTACACGAGCGAGCTCACGCTGCTCGCCGGGGTCGACCGGGTCGACGTGCGCACCTGGATCGAGTCCTACGACGCCACCGACCGCCTCGTCCGCGTCCGCTTCGCCCTCGACGTGCCGGGCTCGCGGCCGGTGTCGGAGACCGGGGCCGCGGTGATCGGCCGCGGCTTCGGGTTCCCCGACGTCGACTCCGCCGAACACCCGTGGACGCTGGACAACCCGGCCCACCGCTGGTTCGGGGTGTCCGCGACCGCCCGGGTGCAGCTGGCGGGTCGGGATGGCCGGGCCGCGGGCTACGTGCCGTTCGGCGTCGCCGACGTGGTCGTCCCCGGCGGGGACCCGGCCACCCACGGCCCCGCGCTCGGCGGGGAGACCGCGCAGGTGGTCCGCGAGCTGGTGGTGGCCCTCGGGCAGGCCGGGGTGACCGCCACGGCGTCCGCCGCGGACGGCCCCCGCTACGGCTGGCTGGTCGTCGACTCCAACCTCCCCGACGTGCGGATCGCCGTCGGCGGACCGGCCGAGAACCCGTTCGTCGCCGAGCTGGCCGAGCGGGTGCCCGCTCTCGGCGCGGCACTGACGGCGGCCGCCGCGGCCGGGACGACCGCGCGGGTGTGGGTGCACGCCGAGCGGCCGTTGGCCACGGTCTGGGTGCCCGACGTCGACCTGCGCGACGCGCGCGCCCTGCCGGTGCTGGTGATCGCGGGCGCGGACCCGGCCGCGACGCTCGCCGCGGTCCGGGAGGTCGTGGCCGACCTGGCCGACGCGGTCGTCGAGGTCGCCGACGTGGTCGGGACGGACGGCGGCCCGGGTGGCGGATCGGCCGACGTGGCCCCGGGCCGCCCGCACACCGTCGCTGTGCTGAACAAGGGCATGCCGGGGTTCAACGTGGGCGTCGACACGGCCCTGCACCTGTCCCTGCTGCGGTCCTGCAGCGGCTGGCCCTCGGGCACGTGGATCGACCCGCCGGCCCGCAAGCTCCCCGACGGCTCGAACTTCCAGCACCAGCACTGGACCCATGAGTATGCCTACGCCCTGGCCAGCGGCGCGGGGGACTGGCGCGAGGCCGACATCGTCCGCCGCGCCGCGTCCTACGACGGCGGCCTGCTCGCCTACGTGACCACCGCCCACGACGGGACGCTGCCCGCCGCGCACTCGATGCTGCAGGTGCTGCCCGAGGGCGTGGCCGAGCTCGGCGCCCTGAAGCCGACCGGCAACCCCCTCGCCGCCGGCGGCGGCACGGACAGCGACCCCCGCTCCGACGGGGTGACCGTGCGCCTCTACGAGCCGAGCGGCCGTCCCGGTCGCGCCGGGATCACCGGGCCCGGCCCCTTCACCACGGCCAGTCGGGCCGACGTCCTGGAGACCCCGCGGGAGGAGGCCAAGGTCGTCGACGGGGCCGTGCAGGTCGACCTGGCCGCGTTCGAGATCACCACGCTGACGGCCCAGCTGGCCGACCTCGGCACGCCGGCCGGCGGTGAGCCGGTCGCGCTCGGGCCCGACGCCGAGCCCGTCCAACCGGTGCCGTCGCGCTACTGGCTGCACGACGCCGGCCCCGCGCCGCTCGGCTACCAGACCCTGTCGGTGCACGTCGACCCGCCGGCCACCCGCCTCGCCGCCCCCGCCGACGCGGACGCCGACGCGGAGGCGGGCCGAGGAGCGGGGACGAGCGCCGCGGCCACCCTCACGGTCACCGTGTCGTCGGACCGGATCGACGTCCCGACGCCGGTCACGGTCACGGTCACCCCGCCCGCCGGGTTCACCGCGGACCCGGCCGAGCGGGTGCTCGAGCTCACCGCCGACGGCTGGACCCGCTTCCAGGTCGAGCTGACGGCAGCTGGCGCGGACGGCGGCACCGGCGGCGGGCGACCGGCCGCCGGTGCGCACGTGGTGGAGGTCACGGCGGGTCTGCCCGACGGCCAGACCGGTTTCGACACCGCGCTCGTCTGGGTGGGCGAGCCCGGGACCGAGCCGCTGCTGGCGGTCGGCGAGGACGTGGCGCCGCTGCGGCTGACCCCGGGGGAGACGGCGACCACGACGGTCACCGTGACCAACCGCTCCCGGTCGCCGGTGACCGGGCAGCTCGCGGTGATCGGGCCGTGGGGGACGTGGGACTTCATCCGCACCCCTCAGCTGGGGTTCACGATCCCGGCCGGTGAGCCGTCGGTGCCCGCGTCGGTGACGATCCCGGTCACCGTGTCGGTGCCCACGGACACCCGGCCCGGTACGTGGTGGCTGTCGCCGAAGGTGATGGCCCTCGGGCGCGTCCTGTTCGCCCCGACCGTCGGCGTCGAGGTGCTGGGGCCGCGGTGACCGTCGCGATCGTGGTCGGGCTCGACGACGGCGCGCACAGCCCACGGGCGGTCGTGCGGGTCGCCGACGTCGACCGTCGCGAGGCCGCGCTGCGGGCGTCGCCGGCGTCGACCCGGCTGCCGCGGGCCGGGACGTCGGAGGGTCGTCAGCTGCGCCGCTGGATCGCGCACTGCCTGGCGGCGCAGGCGATCGTCGAGACCGAGGAGCTCCCGCGGGCGTCGTCCGACGAGACGGCGGGGCTGCCGACCGACGTGAGCGACGCCCTCGGGGCCGGGTCGATCGCCCTCGCCGTGCTCGGTTCGTCCGCCGCGGCCCGGGCCTTCGCGGGCCGGCTCACCGCCGACGTCGAGATCTCCGCGGAGACCGCTCGCCGGTTGGCCGCGGGCCACCCCGTGGCCGCCGGACGCCGCGTCCGGCACACCGTCGACGGCTGCCCGGTGAACGGCGGCCGACCGGTCACGGTCACCGCCGCCGACCTCCCGGCCGGTCTCGCGACCGCCCTCGCCGCCGCGCCGGCCGGCGGCGTGCTGACCGCGCCCG
>CAXSIB010000298.1:0-4620 GCA_964237095.1 uncultured Actinomycetales bacterium | reverse complement strand
GGTTCGTCGAACTCCGACTCGGCGTAGACGGCGTGGGTCATGGCGTGCAGGGCGTCGGCATGGGGGACGCGGTGCTTGTCGGCGCTGGCCGTCCACCGCAACCCCACCCCGGTAGTGTAGGACACAAGACCCGGTGACCGGGGGCGCCCCCGTAGTACTCACCGACACTCGTCCTCACCGACGTTGCGGCCGGGTCCGTTACCCGGTTCGACGAGCCTGACCAAAGGAGCCTGAGCAGTGGTACTTCGAACCCGCAGCCAGTGGTGGGGGGTCACCCTCGACGGCCCAGGCGATGTCCGCGAGCTGGCCCGTTTCTACAGCCGGCTGCTGGACTGGGAGCTCTTCGAGGACGGCAGCGGGGACAGCGCCTCGGTCGCGCCATCAAAGGACGCCGGGTACAACCTCGGCTTCCAGACCGAGTCCCACTACGTCCGCCCGGTGTGGCCCGCCGCACCCGGCCAGCCGCAGATGTCGATGCATTTGGGGATCCAGGTCGACGACCTCGACGAGGCCGTCGCCCACGCCGTGGGCCTCGGCGCCGAGGTAGCCGTCCACCAGCCCCAGGCGACCGTGCGGGTCATGCTCGACCCCGCCGGGCACCCGTTCTGCCTGTACCTCGACGAGTAGCGCACGCTTCACGTCCAGCTGGCCCGCCGCCGTAGGTCAGCTGCGCACCCCGGTGTCGGTCCGCTGTGCGTCGCGCCACGCGATGAACACAGGCCGCGTCCGCGGTGAGTGGACGTCCTCCCCGCGGCCGGGCCCGGAGCTGGTCCCGCAGCTACCCGGGGGCGTCGGTCTCCTCCACGGCCCGGGGACCGGCCGGGACCTCATGGCCGAAGTGTCACCGCGGCAGGTCCGACAGACCAGAGACCAGACCTGGGCGGTGGGACAGGCAACACCGTCGCTGCCCGTACAACGAGGACGTGTCAGGGTGAAGGATGCCTCGACTTCTGCCGGAACTCATCTGCACCGATCTGCTCGCCAGCCTTGCCTTCTATCGTCTCCTCGGCTTCAGCGTCGCCTACGACCGGCCCGCTGAGCGGTTCGCCTACCTTCAGCGGGATCAAGCGCACCTGATGCTGGAACAGCCCTTGGCCCACGACCGGCTGTACCCGAAGGCCGAACTGACCCAGCCGTACGGGCGGGGGATGAACCTCACCCTCGACGTCGAGGACGTCGAGGCGGTGCACGCCGCCGTCCTCGCCGCCCACCACCACCTGGTCATGCCGCTCGAGGAGCGGTGGTACGACCGGTCCATCGACGCCATCGGGGTCCGCCAGTTCGCCGTACAGGACCCCGACGGATACCTCCTCCGAATCTCACAGGATCTCGGCACAAGGCCGCGGTGAGCGTCCGCAGCGCACGGTTGCGGGTCGGTGAGGCCGAGAATAGGAAGCTCAAGACCTCACGATCACCATTAAGGGCCGCAGACTCCTCTCATGCATAATGTGAATTATCCACCACAGACGGGGCGGTCCCCTGGGTGGGATGGCGTGTCCGGTCCTGGATTGTCTGGGGACTCGGGTGCGCTTCGGGGGTTGCTGCCCGGCCGCATGGTGTTGCCCTCCTAAACCGCTGCGAGCCGGACCGCGGTGGCGATCAGGGCGGCGACCGCCCGGGACCGGGTGTGCGGTGGCCAGGCGATGACCGTGGTGACCGCTGGCGCGTCTCGCGCGGGCACCGCGGCCAGGCCCCAGCGCAGGTGGTCGCGGACCTGCTCCGGCACGACGGTCACGGCCCGGCCGAGGGCGATGAGCCCGAACATCTGCTCGAGATCACGGACCTCGGGGCCCGGGCCGTCCGGATACACCCCGTCCCGGCCGGGCCAGCGCATGTAAGGCAGATCGACGACCTCGGCGAGCAGCAGGCTCTCGCGCGCGGCCAGCGGGTGCCCGGCGGGCAGGACGACGACCTGCCGCTGCGTCCCGAGTTCCTCGATGTCGAGCCCGGTGGTGTCGTCGAACGGCCGGTGCAACAGGGCGACATCGGCGCGCCCGTCGCGCAGCCACTGCTCCTGCTCACCCATGCCGCACAGCTCAACGTCCACGGGTACCGCCGCCGGCTCCACCAGGTACGCCTCGAGCAGCGTCGCCAACAGCTCGGTCGACGCACCGGACTTGGTGACGAGGACCAGCCGCGGCCGGCCGTCCACCGCTCCCGCCCGCCGCGTCCGCCGCTCGGCCGCGGCCACCGCGTCGAGGGCGGTCCGCGCCTCGTCGAGTAGCACAGTGCCCGCGGCGGTCAGTACGGCACCGCGGGGGGTCCGTTCCAGCAGGGCCACGCCGAGCCGGCGTTCGAGCTGGCCGATCGCCCGCGACAGCGGAGGCTGGGCGATGCCGAGGCGGACCGCGGCCCGGCCGAAGTGCCGCTCCTCGGCGACCACGACGAAATAGCGCAGCTCCCGGGTCTCCATACCGCTAGGGTATCGGTGCGGACCGACACGGTCCTGGCTTCAAGCGAAGCGTTGACGCACCGTTGAGGCATGACGACAGCACTGGTGACAGGCGGCAACAAGGGCATCGGGTACGCGATCGCGGAGGGACTCGGCGCTCTCGGCTGGAGTGTCGGGATCGGCGCCCGCGACGGGTCACGCCGGGAGGCGGCCGTCGCCTTGCTGCAGGCGGCCGGGGTCGACGCGTTCGGCGTGCCCCTCGACGTCACCGACGACGCGAGCGTCGCCGCCGCGGTGGCCCTGCTGACCGAGCGCGGCGGCCTGGACGTGCTGGTCAACAACGCGGCCATCACCGGCGGGGCGCCGCAGGAACCGACCGCGATCGACCCCGCGGCCGTGCTGCGGGTGGTGGATACCAACGTGGTCGGCGTTCTACGCGTCACGAACGCGTGTCTGCCGCTGCTGCGGCGGTCGCCCCACCCGCGCGTCGTGATCGTGTCCAGCAGCGTGGGATCACTCACCCTGCAGACCACACCCGGCTCCTTCGTCGGGCCGGTCTCAGGGGCCTACTCCCCGTCCAAGACGTTCCTCAACGCCCTGGTGATCCAGTACGTCAAGGACCTGGGAGACACCCCGATCCTGGTCAACGCCGGCTGCCCCGGCTTCGTGTCGACCGACCTCAACGGCCACCGCGGCACCCGCACCCCCGAGGAGGGCGCCGCGATCGCCATCCGCCTCGCGACGCTGCCTGACGACGGCCCGACCGGGACCTTCTCCGACGACGCCGGACCCATCCCCTGGTGACCGGCCGGGCATCAAACCATCGCCCGCCCCGCTACCCGTCGGCCCCACGGTCCGCTGATCGACCCGGCTCCCCCGCCGAACATGACCCGGAGACCCGACCGGGGCAGTAGGTCAACAGAGGCAGCCCAACAACCAAGGACTGTCAGCGCACCGGCCACGCTGATACCGGGAGACAGCCCTTCCGATCCACCGAAACCGAGTCCACCCCCCTGCGCCTGATCGTCCCGGGACCCGGTGCACTGACGGGTTGAGCTCGCCACACTTATCCACCACAGGTCGATCGGTCCCCGGAAAGGTGGTCCCCCTCGGCTCGTGGCCGATGGGATCGATGTGTCAGCCTGCGCGGGCGTCGGCGGCGGCGGTCAGGCGACCTGCCAGGGACCGCAGGTGGTCGCGGAGGGCGTCGGGGCCCTCGACGGTGAACGGCATCTCCAGGCCCGCGAGGACGGCAGGTACCCAGTCCAACCGCTCGACCTGCATCCGGACCCGGACCCAGCCCCCGTGGTCGGCGGCGTCGTCGACCGTGGCGATCCCCGGGGGGAAGCGGGCCCTGATCTCGGCCACGTCACCGCGGACACGGAGGGAGACGGCGTGGCGCCGCGGCGCCCCCGCGATCCCGGACAGCACCTGAGCGGCGGGGTCGACGTCACCGGGGACGACGTAGCTGCCCTCCCGGAGCTCCGCCGCGGTGATCCGGTCGACCCGGAAGGTGCGGGTCTGCCCGCTCGAGGAGTCCGCGGCCGTGAGGTACCAGTGCCCGGCGTGGGCGACGATCCCGTACGGGTGCAGGGTGCGTTCACTGCGCCGCCCGTCGGAGGACTCGTAGGTGACGGCGACCGGGCGCCGCTCGCGCAGGGCCTCGGCCAGCAGGAGCAGGACGACGGTGTCCAGCTCGACAGCGGGACGGCCGCCGGCGGTGAAGTCGATGGTCGCCAGCAGTGCGTCGAGCCGGCCGCGCAGCACCTCGGGCAGCACCCGCGCCACCTTCGCCGCCGCGCTCTCCCCCGCCGCGACCGACGCCGGCGCCAGGCCTACGCGGCGACCGGCGACCAGTCCCAGCAGGACGGCGAGGGTTTCGTCCTCGGTCAGCATGAGCGGCGGCATGCGGTAGCCGGCCGCGAGCCGGTAGCCGCCGTAGCGCCCCCGCACCGACCGGACCGGGATCCCGAGGTCGACCAGGTGGGCGGCGTAGCGGCGGACGGTGCGCTCGTCCACACCGAGCCGGACCGCCAGGTCGCCGACCGTGCGGGTGCCGCCGGACTGCAGGACCTCGAGCAGCGCGAGGACGCGGGCGGTGGGCCGGGTCACGACCCAAGTGTCCCGCCCATACCGGGCGGAAAGTGTCCCCTATCCGTCCTAGCGTCGCGGCCATGCAGACTCCCCCGACTCCCCCTACCTCCCATCCCCTCAGCCTGGTGTCGATC
>CAXSIB010000297.1:0-4633 GCA_964237095.1 uncultured Actinomycetales bacterium | reverse complement strand
GGCGCCCCGGACGACCTGTCGAGCCCGCACCCCGACCGGTCGCCGCCACCGCCACCGCACCGCTGGAACCGCTCATCCCGGGAGACCGCTCATCCCGGGAGTCTGTCGAGCCGGTCACCCGGCTGCCACCCGTGCGCGGTCGGCGGCGCCCACGGGACGGCCACGGACGTCAGCCGGCGGTGTCCAGGACCGCGAGCGCGTCGATCTCGACCAGCATGTCCTCATGGGGCAGCCCGACGACGACCGTCGTCCGCGACGGCAGGACGCCGCTGGGGACGTGCGCGGCGACGAACTCGCCGTAGACCTCGTTCATCGCCGCGAAGTCCCCCCGGCTCGCCAGGTACACCCGGAACATCACGACGTCCTCGACCGACGCCCCGCCCGCGGTGAGCACCGCGAGGACGTTGGCGAGGGTCCGGCGGGTCTGGGCGCGCACGTCGCCGAGGCCGACGTACGCCCCCGTCACCGGGTCGGCCGCCCCCTGGCCCGACACCTGCAGGACGTACCCCTTCCGGATGCCCTGGCCGAACGCGTGCGCCGCCGCCGGCGCGTCGGGGGTGGTGACCTGGGTCTTGCCGGTCGGCCGGGTCTCGCCGGTTCTCTCGGACATCGGGGCCTCTCCTGACTTCGCTGGTGCTGCCGCCGTCGGCCGCGCGATCCCTGGTGCTGCGGGGCGCGCTCGTCGTCGACGGGACCGGACGGGCGGGCCACCGCGCCGACGTGGTCGTCGAGGGCGGGCGGATCACCGCGATCCTGCCGGAGTCCGAGCACCCCTCCCGTTCCCACCGGGCCGGCGCCGCCCGGGTGGTCGACGCCGACTCACTCGTGCTCGCCCCCGGCTTCATCGACATGCACGCCCACTCCGACCTCGCGCTGCTGCTGGAGCCGGCGCACGAGGCGAAGGTCACCCAGGGCGTGACCACCGAGGTGCTCGGCCAGGACGGCCTGTCCTACGCGCCGGTGACGCCGGCCGTCCTCGGGCCGCTGCGCCGCCAGCTGGCCGGCTGGAACGGCGACCCGCCCGGCACGGACATCGGCTGGCCCACGGTCGCCGGGTACCTGGACGCCCTCGACGAGGCGGGGACCGCGGTCAACGCCGCCTACCTCGTGCCGCAGGGTGTCGTCCGCGCCCTCGTCGTCGGCTGGGACGACGTGCCGGCCACCCCCGACCAGCTCGCGGCGATGCAGCAGGTCGTGGCCGACGGGATGGCCGACGGCGCCGTCGGGATGTCGTCGGGGCTCACCTACACCCCCGGGATGTACGCGGACACCGACGAGCTCGTGGCCCTGGGCCGGACGGTCGCGGCCCACGGCGGCTTCCACGCCCCGCACCACCGCTCCTACGGCCGCGGGGCCCTCGAGGCGTACGCGGAGATGATCGAGGTGGCCCGCCGGTCGGGCTGTGCGCTGCACCTCGCCCATGCCACGCTGAACTTCCCGCGCAACGCCGGCCGGGGGCCGGAGCTGCTGGCGCTGGTCGACGCCGCGCTGGCGGAGGGGATCGACGTCACGCTGGACACCTATCCCTACCTGCCGGGCGCGACGACGCTCGCCGCGATGCTGCCGAGCTGGGCGTCCGCGGGCGGCCCCGACGCGACGCTGCGCCGGCTCTCCCACCCGCCGACCCGGGACCGGATCCGTCACGACCTCGAGGTGACCGGCTCCGACGGCGCCCACGGCGAGGTCGTCGACTGGGCCACGATCGAGATCAGCGGGGTGCGGCGGCCGGAGCTGGCCGGTCTCGTGGGGCTGACGGTCGACGCGGTCGCCCGCCGCGGGCTCGGGCCTTCGCCTGCCGGGGTGGCCGGGTCGACCGGGGCGGTCAGGGCGGCCGGGTCGGTCCGGGCGGGCGGAGCCGGCGGTACGCGGACGCCGTTCGACGTGTTCGCGGACCTGCTCGTGGTCGACGACCTGGGAACCGCGATCCTCCAGCACGTCGGCAACGAGGAGAACGTCCGCGCGATCATGGCGCACCGGGTCCACACCGCCGGCAGCGACGGCCTGCTCGCCCCGGCGAAGCCCCACCCCCGCGCCTGGGGCACCTTCGCGCGCTACCTCGGCCACTACACCCGCGAGCTCGGCGTGCTGTCCCTCGAGGAGTGCGTCGCGCACCTGACCGGCCGGGCGGCCCGCCGCCTGCGCCTCCGCGACCGCGGGCTCGTGCGGGTCGGGTACGCCGCCGACCTCGTGCTGTTCGACCCCGCGGCGGTCGCCGACACCGCGACCTTCGCCGAGCCCCGCCAGCGCGCCGCGGGCATCCCCTGGGTGTTCGTCAACGGCGAGCCGGTGGTCGACGCGGGCCGCCCCACCGGCGCCCGGCCCGGCCGCTCGCTCCGCCGCCGCGCCGACGGGACCGTCGCAGCCGTCGGGCCCATCGGCTGACTGAGCCCGGCCGACCTCGTCGCCGACCGATCCCAGCCGTCGGCTCAGGCCCGGCACAGCCGCACTGGCCGACCATCGCGGCGGGCCCCGCCGACTCGGGCGGGCTCCGCGACACGTCCACCCCGGGCGGCGCACCCACCCGCACCGCCACGAGAGGGACGACATGTCCGATCTGACCGCCGCCCGCTACCCGCACCAGCCGGCCGCCGTGCCCGCCGAGGAGCCCCTCGACACGGTCGCCGTGCTGGGCTTCGTCTTCTCCTTCATCTGGGGCCTGCTCGGACTCGTCCTCAGCATCGTCGCGCTGTCGCACACCAAGGCGGGTTCCGGCCGCCGCGGCCGCAAGCTCGCCCAGTGGGGACTGGGGCTCTCGATCGCGAGCATCGTCTTCCAGCTGATCCTCATGGCCGTCGCGATCCCGGTCTACGTCAACGCCCACCAGCAGGCGATGGGGCGCTGACCCCGCCGCACGCCGACCATCCGTACCGGCCGGCCGGCGTCAGACGGGGGAACCGGTCGACACGGGAGGTCACGCGGCGGTCGATGCGGGGTCGGCCGCGGACACGTCGTGGTGGATGCGGCCACCGGTCTCCGCGAGCGGCCGGCCGGTCCCACCCCAGCGGCTGCGGATGATCTCCGCCGCGATGCTCACCGCGGTCTCCTCCGGCGTGCGCGCACCGAGGTCGAGGCCGATCGGGCTGTGCAGACGCGCCAGCTCGCCGGCGGTGACCCCCCGCTCGCGCAGCTCCGCGGTGGCGGCGTCGTGCGTGCGCCGGCTCCCCATCGCCCCGACGTAGGCCGCCGGACCCCGCAACGCCAGCTCCAGCAGGGGGATGTCGAACTTCGGGTCGTGGGTCAGGACGCAGATCACCGTCCGGGCGTCGACCGCCGTCCGGGCCAGGTAGTCGTGCGGCCAGGCCACGACCACCTCGTCCGCGTCGGGGAAACGGTCCCGGGTGGCGAAGACCGCGCGCGCGTCGCAGACCGTGACCCGGTACCCGAGGAACGACCCGAGGCGCACGACCGCCGACGCGAAGTCGATGGCCCCGAAGACGATCATCCGTGGCGGCGGGGTGAACACCTGCACGAAGACGGTGACGTCGTCGATGCGCCGCTGCCCGTGCGACCCGTAGTGCCGGGTGCCGTCCTGGCCGGCCGCCAGCAGGCCGCGGGCGTCGTCGGTCGCGGCCACGTCGAGGCCCTCGTTGCCCAGGGAGCCGCTCGTGCTGTCGCCGCGGACCACCAGGCGGGCGCCGAGGCGCGCCGGCCCCCCGACGACGGTGGCCAGCGCGACCGGGACGGCACGCTCGAGGTCCGCGAGGACCTCGTCGAGCAGGGCCGCGCCCGGCTCGTCCACCGCCTGCACGAGCACGTCGAGGGCCCCGCCGCACGTCAGCCCGACCGCGACCGGATCGCGGTGGTCGCCGGTCCCGTAGGTGTGCAGCCCGGTCGGGCCGCCGGCCAGGACGTCCTCGGCCGCGGCGTACACCGCGCCCTCGACGCAGCCGCCGGAGAGGCTGCCGAGGACCACCCCGTCGGCGTCGACCGCCATCGTCGCGCCGGCGCCCCGCGGCGAGCTGCCCCGCACGGAGACCGTCGTCGCGAGGGCGAACGGGGTGCCGGCCGCCCGGAGCCGGCGCAGCCCGACCGCCACCTCTCGCACGAGCGGATCCTCTCCCAGGCGGACCCCGCGGGCCAGGCGGGAGCCGGATCGCGGCGGGGAACGGGAGCAGGGGGACGGGGAACGGGCGGCCGCGGAGCGGGGGCGGCGGATGGTCGGGGCCTACGGGCGGGCCCGCGACCGCAGCGCGTCCAGCGTCACCCGGGAGTCGGCGTCGTCAGGCTCCCCGGTGCCGTCGCACACCACCGTCCGGATCCGCCCGGGATGGGTCCGGAGCCAGCCGCGGGCGCCGGTGTCGCCCGCGGCCAGCGCGGCGACCCCGGCCCAGATCGCGCGCGGCAGCAGGACCGGGTGGCCTCGGCGCCCCCCGTAGGAGGCGACCAGCGCCTCGGCCAGGGTGTCGTCGCGGTGGGCGTCGGACAGCTCGCGCGCGGAATGGTCGGTCGCGGGTGGGTCCGTCGCGAGCCGGTGGGCGGCGATCAGTCGGGCGACCGCGGCCGGGCCGACGAGCGGGGTGTCGACGAGCAGGACGACGACCGCGTCGGCGGCGGTGTCCGCCGCCGCGCGGAGACCCGCCCGCAACGACGCCCCCATCCCCTCGGCCCAGACGGCGGCGAGGACCGGGGTCAC
>CAXSIB010000296.1:0-4638 GCA_964237095.1 uncultured Actinomycetales bacterium | reverse complement strand
CCGGCCGATCCCGGCCGGGCCGGACGGTCGCCGCGGCGGCACCCGCCCCGACCGGGCCGGACTGACGTGCACCGGGTCGGCGGGGTCCTGCTCCCGACGAACTACCTGGCCGTCGCGCTCGCGCTCGCGGTCGCGACGCTGCTCGGCCTGGTCGCGCTGGCCGTCGGCCGGTCCCGGCTCGACGGCCTCGCGCTGTGGCTGCTCGGGCTGACCACCGGGGCCTGGCTCGTGGTGGACAGCGCGCACGAGTTCCGCGTGCTGTGGCGGCTCACCGCCGGCCACGGGCTGACGGCGGCCGACCTCGCCGCGGGACCGGCGGTCGTGCTCGCCCTCGCCCTCCTGCTCCGCCGCCGGCGCCGCCCGGGGCGCGCCCCGACCGGTCCACTCCCTGCCGGAGCTGGGGATCGGACGACCGGGCGCACCGGCTGACCGGCTCGCCGTCACTGTGGCGTGAGTGCTTGTCAACGCAGCGCTCGTGTTGATAGCGTCATGATCACGTCAGCACGACCTGTCTGACCGGGTTCCCCCCGTTGGAGTGCGGGACCGTCCGAGACCCTCCCGGGTCCGCGGATCCTGCTGCGACACCCATCGGCGAGTCGGCCCCGGGGAGAGTGCTGTGCGCTGCAGCTCGTGCGCGGACCGCGAGGTCCGCGGCTCCCTTCCGTCCCTCGGCGCGTCGTCGATCCTCAGCCAGCGCGCCAAGATCCTCGAGAACAGCGCCGAGATCGCGGAACTCGGCCCACCCGACGGTCGTTCTCCCGCTCAGGGAGCCGAGGCCGGCGCCGACCGGACGGGCGTCCCGGTCGGCCCGGGGCCGCGGGTGGCCGGGCACCGTCCGGGTGTCGGCCGCTCCCGCGGGGTGGAGGAGGACACGTGGGACGCCACCTCGTCGCGCGGGCACGCGCGGTGACCCCGGCGGCGACGCGATGACCCTCGACACCGCGCCCGAGACCAGGCCGACCGACGTCGGCGGCGCCGCCCGCCCGGCCCCCGGCCGGCCCCGGGCGGACCAGGCGTGGGTGGCCTCCTACCGCCGCGGGCTGGTCGCCGGGGACACCGCGGTCGTCGTCGCGGCCCTCGTGGGCTCGCACCTGCTGCGGTTCGGGGCGCGCCTGCCCGCGGTGCCCGTCCCCGGCCCGGTGCCGCGCCCGTCCCTGCTGTCGCTGGGGATCCTCGTCGGGCTCGCCTGGGTGCTCGCCCTCGGCCTGGGCGACAGTCGCGACGTCACGGTGTTCGGCCTGGGCGGGGAGGAGTACCGCCGGGTCCTGCGGTCGACGGTCGCGGTCTTCGCGGTGCTGGCCGTCGTCGCGTACCTGCTGGGTCTCGACGTGGCCCGCGGCTACCTCGCGGTGGCGGCCCCGAGCGGGCTGGTCCTGCTGTTCCTCGAGCGGTGGCTGTGGCGGCTCAGGCTCGCGGGTCGGCGGCGGCGCGGGCTGTCCTCGCAGCGGGCGGTGGTGCTGGGCTCACCCGCGGACGTGGCGCACATCGCCGCCGAGATCGACCGGGTCCCCCTCGCCGGCCTGCGCGTGGTCGGGGTCTGCACGCCCGGGTACGCACCGCCCGCCGGCACCCCGCGGTCGGTCGGCGGTCTCGACCAGCTCCTGCTGGACGTCCGGTCGGGGCTCGTCGACGCCGTCGTGGTCGCGTCCACCGGCGACCGGGCCCGGGAGACGGTCCGGGACCTCGGCTGGGCCCTGGAGGGGACCGGGGCGAGCCTGATGGTCGCGCCGTCGCTGGCGCACGTGGCCGGCCGCCGGATCCACGTCCAGCCCGTGGCGGGGGTCACCCTCATGCACGTCGAGGAACCGACGCTCCCGCGCGGCGGCCAGGTGTTCAAGGAGGTCCTCGACCGCGGCGTCGCGGGAGTCCTGGTGCTGACCCTCGCCCCGGTGTTCCTCGCGGTCGCCCTGGCGGTCCGCCTCACCAGCCCGGGCCCGGCGTTCTTCCGGCAGGAGCGGATCGGCCGGGGCGGGACCCTGTTCCGGGTCTGGAAGTTCCGGTCCATGCGGGTGGACGCCGACGACCAGCTCCACGAGCTGCTCGCCGCCGCCGGCCGCGGGGGCACCCCGCTGTTCAAGCTGGACGACGACCCGCGGGTGACCGGCGTGGGGGCGTTCATCCGCAAGTACTCCCTCGACGAGCTCCCGCAGCTGTTCAACGTGGTCACCGGGCAGATGAGCCTCGTCGGGCCGCGGCCGCAGCGGGCGGCGGAGGTGGAGCTGTACGACGCGTACGCGCGGCGGCGGCTGCTGGCCAAGCCGGGGATGACGGGTCTGTGGCAGGTCAGCGGCCGCAGTGACCTGCCCTGGGACGAGGCGGTCCAGCGGGACGTCTACTACGTGGAGAACTGGACGTTCACCTTCGACCTCGTCCTGCTGTGGAAGACGATCTGGACCGTCCTCGCGGGCGCCGGCGCCCGCTGAGGCCGATATCGTCGCGGCGCGTGGGGTACACGGCGCAGACGTGGGTCGACGGCGCCGCCGGCGGGACGCCGATCTCGGCCGCGCGGCTCAACCACATCGAGGCGGGGCTGGTCGATCTCGACGAGCGGCTCACGGCGGCGGTGGCCGGGGCCGCGGAGACCGGAGTGGGCGCCGTCGGGGTGGACCCGCTGACCGGGTACCACCTCGCGGCGGGGCGGCCGGGCATCGACCCGACGGGCCGCACCGACAGCACCGACGCGATGAACGCCCTCCACGCCGCGGTCCCCGCCGGGTCGACGGTGTTCTACGGCCCCGGGACCTACCGGGTCACGGGGACCCTCGTCCAGCCGGCCTTCCAGGTGACCGTGACGGGCGCGGGCCACGGGACGGTGTGGCGGTTCGACCCGGCCCGGCCGGGGACGCTCATGACGATCACGGGCCGATCCTACCTGACCTTCGCCACCATGGCGTTCGAGTTCGAGGCCTCCGCCGCGGCGGCGGCGAGCACGCTGTTCCTGCTCGCGAACACCTTCTCCTGCCGGTTCCACCGGTGCGTGTTCCGGGGGCACCACGCGCGGCCCGCGGACGGGTACGGGGTGGCCACCGGCCACATCGGGGTCGCCCTCGCCGCGAACGCGGGGGACAACGTCTTCTTCGACTGCCTCTGGGCGAACCTCGGCGTGGGGGTGGCCACCGACTCCATCCAGAACGCGATCGTCGGCGGCCGCTTCGCGACCTGCTGGATCGGCATCCTCGGGACGTCGGACATCGCCGGCAGCGGGCAGGCCGACTCGGGGATGAGCCTCGCCGGCTACGTGTCCTTCGTCAGCGACGCCGCCAGTCCCGGCCTCGTCCACCGCAACGTGCTGATCGACGGGCCGGCCGGGCAGTGGTGGCTCAGCCAGGTCTGGACGGAGGGGGCCGACGTCGCGATCGAGGTCGGGTCGGCGGCGGGCGGTCCGTCCCAGTTCGTGATGAGCGCCTCGAAGATCGCCGCCCTGACCACGTGCATCCTGCTGAACTCCGCCGACTGGCCGACGTTCTCGGGGGTCCAGGTGGGGACCGGCACCGTCGGCTTCCGGGTCGACCCGCGCGTCGACCACGGCACCGCCGACGGCCTGACGTCGAACATCGAGGGGGACGCGCAGGTGAGCGCGCGGGTGTACGAGCCGCGGACGTTCCCGCCCGGCTGGGTGCTGAACGGGGTCCCGGTGCCGGCTGCCGGGTGACGCCCGTGGTCCGCAGTCCTGCCCCACCGGGGAATCCCTGCCGAGATGGCCCGGACCTCCCGCCAGGACTGGGACCCGTGGCATGATGCCCGCCGGCGGGGCGCCCGTCGACCGACCGCACGAGGGGTGTCTGCCTGTGGCTGGCCGAGCGTATCTCCGGGTGTTCCGCTCCTACTGGCGCATGATCGTGGCGTTCGCCGTGCTCGGTGTCGTCGGTGCGGGCGTGGTCGTGGCGACGGCCACGCCGGTCTACCGGAGCTCGACCCAGCTGTTCCTCTCCACCACCACCGGGGCGACGCCGAGCGACCTGCTGTCGGGCAACACGTTCGCCCAGGACCGCGTGCAGTCCTACGTCGCGGTCGCCACGACCCCCCTGGTGCTGCAGCCGGTCGTGGACCGCCTGCGTCTCGACGTCACCGCGGCGGAGCTGGCCGACCGGGTGCAGGCGTCGTCGCCCCTCGGCACGGTGCTGATCGACCTCTCGGTGAGCGACACCAGCGCCGCGCGGTCGGTCCAGATCATGAACGCGGTGGCCCGGCAGTTCGGCCGGACCGTCGAGGGGCTCTCGCCCGCCCGCTCCACCGCCGGCCCGATCCGGGTGACCAGCACCCGGCCCGCGGTCCTCCCGACCACCCCCCTGGGGGCAGGCCGGGCCGTGAAGCTGCTGGACGGCCTGCTGGTCGGTCTGGTCGTCGGGGTGGTCGTCGCCCTGGCCCGCCGGGCGCTCGACCCGACCGTCCGCAGCCGGGCCGAGCTGGCCCAGGTCACCCCGCTGCCGGTGGTCGGCGCCGTCACCCGGCGGCGGGGCTCGCCGAGCGCGGCGGGGACCCGGGCCCTGGAGCGGCTGTCGACGGGTCTGCAGTACCGCGGGGGGCTCGGCCGGTCGCGCTCGGTCCTGGTGACCAGCCCGGTCGAGGGCGACGGGACCACCACGGTCGCGGGCCTGCTCGCCGACTCGGTCGCGGCCGCCGGCCTGCGGGTCGTCC
>CAXSIB010000295.1:0-4641 GCA_964237095.1 uncultured Actinomycetales bacterium | reverse complement strand
CGGCACCCGGGGGGCGAGGGGCGCACGGGCTCCGGCCCCGCCTCGGCCCGCGCTCGGCCCCGGGCCCGCGTTCGGGTTGAGCCGGGACAGCCGCGACAGCCCGGGGAGCCGCGGGGGCACGAGCCGGCGCGGGGACGGTCGCGGCGGGGGGTCCGGCTGCTCGGGGGTCGACGCCATGCCCACATCCTCGGCCCGCGGCGACCTGTCGGACGGGAGCGCCCGGCCCGCGCCCGGAGCGGTGGCCGGTCCGGCCTCGACGTTGTGCCCATGTCGGGGGGCGGGGGCTCGACACACACGTGATCTTCAGGCTAGTTTACGGTTCGTAGTCGATCAACAACGTTGAGTCAGTAGGACCCGCCTGCGCAGTGGTCGCGGCGGGAGGAGCGACCGGGACGACCCGGCCCGGCGCCCGCCGGGTCCTCCCGCTCGCCGCGCCGGGCCCGTGCACCCCACCACGGCCCCGGAAGGAGGCACCGTGTCGGTCACCCGTGTCCGCAACGCCCCTGTCGTCGACTACTCGTGGCAGTCGCGGGCCGCGTGCATGGGCGTCAACGGCGAGCTCTTCCTCGGCCCGGACGACGAACGGCCGCGCGACCGCGTCCGCCGGGAGTCCCTGGCCCTGCTGGTCTGCTCCTCCTGCCCCGTCCGCGACGCCTGCCTCGACCACGCCCTCGAGGTGCCCGAGCGGCACGGCGTCTGGGGCGGCACCACCCCGGAGCAGCGCCTGACGATGCAGCGCCGCGGGCCGTACGCGACCGCGACCGGCGACGCCGCCGAGGTCTGCTGACCGCCGGTCCCCGGGTCGGGGTCGGGGCGACTACGGTCTCCCCGACCGGGAGCGGGTCGCGGGGACGGACCGCGTGCGGCCCCCCGGCCCGACCGGAGGTCTTGTCGCCATGGCTGTCGTCGTCTCCTTCACCGCGCGGCCCGAGGGCCGGGCGGCGCTCGCGGCCGCGGCCGTCGAGTCCCGGCGGCGCTCGACGGAGATGATCGTCGTCGTCTGCACCCGCGACGGCGGCGCGGACACCGACCCCGAGCTGGCCGATCCCGTCATCGGCGCGCTGGTCGGCGCCGGCACGAGCTGGTCGAGCCACCGGATCCCCGGCAGCGAGGACCTGGCCGACGACATCATCACGGTCGCCGAGGAGGTCGGGGCGGACCTCATCGTCATCGGCCTCCGGCGGCGGTCCCCGGTCGGCAAGCTCATCCTCGGCAGCAACGCCCAGCGGATCCTGCTGGACGCGGCCTGCGCCGTCCTGGCCGTGAAGGCCGCCGAGGGCTCCTGACCGTCACCCGGAGACCCGTCGCCGACCCCCGGCCGACGGCGCGCCGGGCGGGGCGGGAGCGCGCCGCGGGTGCGGCGCGGGCGGGATCAGGCCCCTCGGTGCCCTTCACCTCGGGAATTCGCGTGCCACACTTGGGCACTGCCCGCCGGTGGCGCCGACCAGGGTCCCCGTTCCTGTCCGGTCCGCCGGGTCACCAGCTCGTCGTGCGCTCCGCGGCCGGTCCCGAACGCATCGGGTCCGCCCGCACCGGGACGTGCCACGCGCCGCTGACCATCGCTCGAGTGATCGTCGAAAGGTGCTCTGTGTCGTCCAGCGTTCCCCGTTCTGCTGTGCAGTCCACAGGCCACGGCGTCGACGCCCCAGCGGACGCCGCGGCCACGGTCGTGACCGCCGGCCCCTCCAGGGTGCTCGCGGCGACCGGCCGGCGCACCGCGGTGGCCACCGCCCCCGTCCTCGACGCACCACCGGCCGACGGCTCGAACGGCCACCACACCGTCTCCGCCGCGCGGACCGCGCTGCACAGTGCGCCCGAGCTCCACAGCGCCCCCGACCTCCACAGCGCCCCCGCGGTGAACGGCACCGCCGGGACGAACGGCGACGGGCTCCCCGCGGCCAAGGCGCCGCGCAGCCGCGCGAAGGCGAAGACGACCACCCCGAAGGCCGCGACCGCGAAGGCGGCCCCGGTGAAGACCGCCGCCGGCAAGCAGGCCGCCGGCGGGGCGGACTCCGAGGGCGACGCCGAGACCGAGGCGGTCCCGTCGGAGGACGACCTGAACGAGGTGGTCGTCGAGGACGTCGCCGTCGCGGACGACGCCGCTCCCGAGGCGGCTCCCGCCCAGGCTGACGACGGCGACGACGAGTCCGACGAGTCGACCTCCGCGGTCGTGGTCGTGTCCACGACGACGGTCACCGAGACGAGTGAGACCTTCGTCATCTCCGACGCCGACGAGGCCGACGAGCCGGCGCAGCTGGTCGCGTCCGCGGGCGCCACCGCCGACCCGGTCAAGGACTACCTCAAGCAGATCGGCAAGGTCCCCCTGCTGAACGCGGAGCAGGAGGTCGAGCTGGCCAAGCGCATCGAGGCCGGGCTGTTCGCGGACGAGAAGATGGCGGCCGACGACGAGCTGCCCCTCGACCTGCGGATGGACCTGCGCTGGATCGCCGGGGACGGCCGGAAGGCCAAGAACCACCTGCTCGAGGCCAACCTGCGCCTCGTCGTCAGCCTCGCGAAGCGCTACACCGGGCGCGGGATGCTCTTCCTGGACCTCATCCAGGAGGGCAACCTGGGCCTGATCCGCGCGGTCGAGAAGTTCGACTACACCAAGGGCTACAAGTTCTCGACCTACGCCACCTGGTGGATCCGCCAGGCGATCACCCGGGCCATGGCCGACCAGGCGCGGACGATCCGCATCCCGGTCCACATGGTCGAGGTCATCAACAAGCTCGCCCGTGTGCAGCGCCAGATGCTCCAGGACCTGGGCCGTGAGCCCACGCCGGAGGAGCTGGCGGTCGAGCTCGACATGACCCCGGAGAAGGTCGTCGAGGTCCAGAAGTACGGCCGCGAGCCGATCTCCCTGCACACCCCCCTCGGCGAGGACGGCGACTCCGAGTTCGGCGACCTCATCGAGGACTCCGAGGCGATCGTCCCCGCGGACGCGGTCAGCTTCACCCTCCTGCAGGAGCAGCTGCACTCGGTGCTCGACACCCTCTCCGAGCGAGAGGCCGGCGTCGTGTCGATGCGCTTCGGGCTCACCGACGGCCAGCCCAAGACCCTCGACGAGATCGGCAAGGTCTACGGGGTCACCCGCGAGCGGATCCGCCAGATCGAGTCCAAGACCATGTCGAAGCTGCGCCACCCGTCGCGGTCGCAGGTCCTGCGCGACTACCTCGACTGAGCTCGTGCACGCCGGGCTCCGGCCCACCGGCCCGCCCCCGACCTGCGCCCACCCGCGCCGGTCGGGGGCGGTCCCGCGTCCGACCACCTCCACGGGCACCGGGCGTGTCCGGTGGTCGCACCGGCTGACGGCCCCACGGTGGCGATCGGCGGGGATGCCGGAGGGGGCGACACCGGATCGGTGTCGCCCCCTGCGGAGACTGTCGGTTGCGAAGAGCGTCGATGCCGGGGTGAGCCGGGCTCAGCGCTCCTCGGACGGCGCGGACGCCGAGGTCTTCTCGAGCCGACCGGACTCGTCCTGGATGCTGACAGCCATCCCGGCGAGCTTGTCGTGGTGTTCGCGGCCGTGGTGCCGGCAGAACAACAGCTCCCCGCCGCTCACCAGGTTGACGCGGATGTAGGCCTGAGCCCCACACCGGTCGCACCGGTCAGCCGCCGTGAGGTGCGTTCCCGTCTCGGTCAGTGTCACGTTCATCGGTGTGTGTCCCCTCTCCTGCACGCTGCTCATGCCCCCACGGGCCGGCGAGTGCCGGACCACGGTCCTTGGACCGCAACGTAGCTTCCGCTGACCGGGTGGACCTGCTCCCATACAAGCAGGCCCCGACCGGTCCTGCCCGCGGTCCCCAGATCCGGGGCCCCGTGTCGGCGCGGCGGGCCGTGACCCGCCGTCCGTCACCGGACAGTCCGTGCCCCCCGGCGGTGCGCCGGGCGGGTCGGCATCTCTGCAACCGCCCTGGCAGGGAGGATGTTCCCCGTCGCCCGGCAGCCCTGGGTGGGCCGCGAGTCGGCCGCCGGAGCCCGTCCCGAGGCCCGGCGAGGGCACGACACGGACACCCCGCGGGGCGTGAGGGAGGCTTGACCGGTGGTCGCCGCACAGCTCCCCGAGCCGCCCGACGCCGCCGCGCCGCGCCGCGGGCCCGCCCGGCGGCCGGCCGGCGGGTACGACGCCCGGGACCTGTCGGTGCTCGAGGGCCTGGAGGCCGTCCGCAAGCGCCCGGGCATGTACGTCGGGTCGACGGACTCCCGCGGGCTCATGCACTGCCTCTGGGAGATCGTCGACAACGCCGTCGACGAGGCCCTCGGCGGGCACTGCCACCACATCACCGTCGACCTGCACCCCGACGCCTCGGTCGAGGTCACCGACGACGGCCGCGGGATCCCGGTCGACACCGAGCCGCGGACCGGGCTGTCCGGGGTCGAGGTCGTGCTCACCCGCCTGCACGCCGGCGGCAAGTTCGGGGGTGGCTCCTACGCCGCCACCGGCGGCCTGCACGGGGTCGGCGCGTCGGTGGTCAACGCGCTGTCGGCCCGCCTCGACGTCACCGTCACCCGCGGCGGGCGGCTGCACGCGATGAGCTTCCACCGGGGCGTGCCCGGGACCTTCGACGACGCCGCGGGCGCCCCGGGCGCCGGCGGCCCGGACGCGCCGTTCGAGGCCGGCTCGGGCCTGCGCCTGGCCGG
>CAXSIB010000294.1:0-4676 GCA_964237095.1 uncultured Actinomycetales bacterium | reverse complement strand
CGGCCATGGCCGCCGCGGAACGGCACGGGGGCTGGGCCGCGGGGATGCTCGGCCGCGCGGTCACCCAGCTGGCGGTGCGCACCTCGGCCGGCGTCGAGCACTACACCGAGGCCGTCGAGGCCGGGGGCAGCCTCACCGTCTTCGTCGACCGCGGGTCGTCGCACTGGGCGGACCTCGACCGCGACGCCGGCGTCCTGGGGGTCGAGGCGGCGATCGCGCAGACGGTCGCCGAGGCCGTCCGCGCCCGGTCGCCCGGACCGCCGCCGACCGGGGTCCACGACGTCGTCCTCGGCCCCCTCGCCGCGGGTGAGCTCGTGGAGGCCCTGCCGGCGTTCGGGTTCACCGGGTCGGCGCTCGCGGACGGCATCGGCGCGGTCGCCCGCCACCGCGGGGAGCGGGTCGCCGCCGCGGGGATCACGGTGGCCGACGACGCCGGCGCCACCCGGGGGCTGCCGATCGGGTTCGACCTCGAGGGAACCCCCAAGCAGGCCGTGACCCTGCTGCGCGACGGGATCGTGGGGGACGCCGTCACCGACCTGGCCACCGCCGCGGCGGGCGGCTCCACCGGCTCGACCGGGCACGCCCACGTGGCCCGCGAGGAGTCCCCGGCGCCGGTCGCCGCCAACCTGCACCTGCGTCCGGGGCCCGAGGGCGTCGACGGCCTGATCGGCGGGATCGAGCGCGGGCTGTACCTGCAGCGCTTCTGGTACACCCGCGTGGTCGACCGGGCGGCGACCACGCTCACCGGGGTCAGCCGGGACGCGTGCTTCGCGATCGTGGACGGCCGCCTCGCTGGCCCGGTCGCCGGCGCCCGGTTCACCGAGAGCGTGTTCGGCGTCCTCGACCGCACCGACGGGGTGGGTTCGCGGGTGCTGTCCCAGCCGCTGATGAACGTCTTCAACGGCGCGGTCACGGCACCGGCCCTGCGGGTGCGGGGCTTCCGCCTCGGACCGCACGACCCCCGGCCGACGACGGGAGACCAGCGGTGAGAATCGCGACGAACGCCGACCGGCTCGTCCGCCAGGTGCTGACCGGGGAGGTCTGGCCGCCGCTCGGTGACCGCCACGCCTACCGGGTCGACCCCGACGGCGACGCGTTCCTCCTGCCCGGCATGGGCGGGGTGACCCTCGGGGCCCACCCGGGCGACCCGGCGACGGGGTACGCCGGGGACCACGTCGAACCGGGGCTGTCGGTCCGCCACCGCGACGCCGGGGCCAACTGGGCGCTGCAGTTCCTGTCGTGCGTGGGCAACGAGGTCCGGATCGCCTCCGGCCCGGCGGCGGGGGCGGTCGGCGTCGTCACGGGCCAGCACGCCTACGTCCTCGTCGACGTCCCGGAGGAGGTGCTCGAGCAGGTCACCGTGGGCGACGCGGTCACGGTCCTCGCGCACGGGCAGGGACTCCGCCTGCACGACCACCCGACGATCGTCGCGAAGAACCTCGACCCATGGGTGCTGGCCGCGATGTCCGGCGGCGGCGCCGGTCCGGCCGGGATCGGCGGCCGGCTCCGGGTGCACGTCGCGGCGGAGGTCCCGGCCGAGGCGGTCGGCGCCGGTTCCGGGATGGTCTCGGAGTTCGCGAACACCGACCTGATGGGGGCGTACGCCGGGATGTCCGACGATCTCTCGCTGGGGTTGGAGGGTCTGCGGCTCGGGGACCTCGTGGCCCTCGCCGACGCCGACCACCGGTTCGGCCGCGGCTGGCGGCCCGGGTACCTGACGGTCGGGGTGATCAGCACCGGCAGCTGCGCGCTGTTCGGGCACGGCCCCGGGCCGTCGTCGCTGCTGTCCGGGCCGGCCGAGGACTTCGAGATCGTCGTCGACCCGGCCGCGAACCTCTCGACCCTGCTGGCGATGCGGGCCGTCGGGGTGACGGCGTGAGTTCCGTCAGCGCCCCTGCGAACGGCCGTGAGCCGGGCCGGGCGGTGGCGGTCAACCTGCTCGGCCTGGTCGAGCACCCGTCCTTCGACGCGGCGATGCCCTACGCCGTCGACGCCGACGGCCGGCCCTACGTCCCGGTCGGTCAGGGCGGGGTCGTCCTCGGGGTGCGCCTCGGGGACCCGGTCGGGGCGTGGGACGCCGACCAGGTGACACCGGGGCTGACCCTCGTGCACCCCGACCCGGCGGCGCGCGCCGCGCTGACGGCCCTGTCCTGCCTCGGGAACCGGCTCACGGTCCGGACCGGCGCGGCGGCCGGCGCGGTCGGGCACGTCGGGGGCAAGCGGGGCGAGGAGGGCCGGGTCGTCGGCGTGTTCGCCCAGCAGGTGCTCGCGGTCATGCGGCCGGGGGACCAGGTGGCGGTCGCGAGCCGGGGCCAGGGAGCGCGCCCGCCGTTCGTGCCGGGCGCCGTCGACGTGCTCAACGTCGACCCGGACCTCCTGCTGCGGCTGCCGGTCCGCGACCACGAGAACGGGCACCTGGAGGTCGACGTGCGGGCCACGGTGCCGAGCGCGCGCCTCGGCAACGGGATCGGCCGCCCGGCCCACGCCTGGGACGTCGCGCTGTGCCTGCGACCCGGCGGCGACCCGCTCGCCGACCGCCTCCGCCTCGGCGACCTCGTCGAGGTGACCGACCTCGACGCGCGCCACAACCTGGGGTTCCGCCGCGGCTGGCGGACCGTCGGGGTGGTCGTCAGCGGCACGAGCCGGCTCCTCGGGCACGGGCCCGGCATCCTCCCGATCCTGTCGGGACCGGCGGGGCTGCTGCGCGGGGTGGTCGCGGACGGCGCGAGCGGAATCACCGAGGCTCTGCTGGACATGGTCGGCGCAGCACCCGCCGCGCCGCCGCCCGCCCCCCCGGGGCGACCCGGCTCGACCGCCCCGACCGACGCCGCGGTCGATACCCTCCCGAGGTGAGAGTGAGCGCGGCCCCGCCGGTGTCGCCGGCGGGCACCGACCGGAGGTCAGCCCCGCCGGTGGGCACCGACCGGCCGTCGGCGTCGCCGGCGGGCGCCCTGACGTCGTCCGGGACGGCCGGTGACGGCGGCCGCCCCGGGGTGCTGCACCACTCGCTGCCCGCCACGGTCCGGACCGAGCTGCGCCGCCGGATCCTCAACGCCGAGCTGCCCGCGGGCACCCGTCTGGTCGAGACCACGCTCGCGACCGACCTCGCGGTCAGCCGGGCGACGGTCCGGGAAGCCGTGCGGGAGCTCGCGAACGAGGGCCTGGTGGAGATCGTCCCCCGCCGGTACAGCGTGGTCACGCGGATGAGCGCGGCCGACGCCCTCGACGTCTGCTACGCCCGGGCCGCCCTGGAGGTCGCCGCGGTCCGCGTGCTGGACCGCCGGACCCGGACCGCGCTCGACGGCCCGATGACGACCGTGCTGGCCGACATGGACGCGGCGGCCCGCGAGGGCGACGTCCGCGCGATCGTCGACCTGGACACCGCGTTCCACGAGCTGGTGCTGGCGGCGTCCGGACTGCGCCGGCTGCGGGAGCTGTGGTCGGCGATGGACAGCCAGATGGGCGGGCTGATCCGCGCCTCGATCGACCGGCAGGGCATGGAGCTGTCGGAGATCAGGTCGCGCCACGAGCCGGTCCGCGACGCCGTGGTCTCCGGGACCGCGCGCCAGGCGGAGCGGGCGCTCTACGACCACTACGTGACCGAGGCCCCGCTCTGGCACGACGCGACCCGGCCCACCCCGGGCACCGAGGCGGAGGACGCATGAGCACCGGGATCCAGGCCACGACAGGGACGACAGCCGCCCCGGCCGACCTCGCCGACCCGGCGGCGCGGCCGGTCTCCTGGGCGGTCCTCGGGACCGCGAACATCGCCGCGGGGGCGTTCCTGCCCGCGCTCCGGGCGGCCGGCGGCGGCCGCGCGCTCGTGGTCGCGAGCCGTGACGCCACCCGCGCCGGGAGCTGGGCCGCCGAGCACGGGGTCGACGCCGGCGTCGGCGGGTACCAGCAGGCACTGGACGACCCGCGGGTCGAGGCGGTGTACGTCGCACTGCCGAACACCGAGCACCGGCGGTGGGCCGCCGCCGCGCTGCGGGCCGGGAAGACCGTGCTGTGCGAGAAGCCGCTGACCCCGACGGTCGAGGACACCGAGGCCCTGCTGGCGGTCGCGCGCGGGTCGGCCGGGCGGCTGTGGGAGTCCTTCGTCTTCCCGTTCCACCCGCAGACCGCGCGACTCGCGGCGGCCGTCGACGCCGGGGAGATCGGTGACCTCCGCGAGATCGTGTCCGACTTCCACTTCCTCGTGCGCGACCCCGCCAACATCCGCCTCGACCCCGCGCTCGCCGGCGGCGCGGTCTTCGACGTCGGCTGCTACCCGGTCCGCCTGGCCCGGCTCCTGTTCGACGCCGAGCCGACCGCTGCGGTGGGCGCCGCGACGCTCGGGCCGTCGGGGGTGGAGACCGAGGCCGTGGCCGTGCTCGAGTTCCCCGGCGAGCGGCGCCTCGTGCTGACCGCGGGACTGCGCCGCGCCCCGGACACCCTGACCCGCCTCCTCGGCACCGACGGCACGATCACCCTGGACAACCCGTTCCACCCCCGTCCCGCGGACGCGACGACGGTCCGCGCGAGCGGTCGGGACCCGCGGTCGACACCCGCCGGGGAGGGGACCGCCTTCACCCACGCGGTCCGCCACGTCCACGCCGTCCTGCGCGGGAGCGCGGCACAGCGCCACCTCGCGGTCGACGACGCCGCGGCCCAGGCGCGGGCCGTCGCGCTGGTCC
>CAXSIB010000293.1:0-4683 GCA_964237095.1 uncultured Actinomycetales bacterium | reverse complement strand
GGTCGCCGCGCTGGCGCCGAACGCGGAGGTGCTGGTCGCGGCCCGCGCCGTGCAGGGCGCCGGCGGGGCGGCCGTCCTGCCGCTGTCCCTCACCCTGCTCGCCGCGGCCGTCCCGGCCCACCGGCGCGGCGCCGCGATCGGGATCTGGGGCGCGATGAGCGGCCTCGCGGTCGCCCTCGGGCCGCTGCTCGGCGGCGCGATCACCCAGGGCGCCTCGTGGCAGTACATCTTCTGGCTGAACGTCCCGATCGGGGTGGCCCTCGTCCCGCTCGCGGTGACGAGGCTGCGCGAGTCCCGCGGTGCCGCCCGCGCCGTGGACCCGGTCGGCCTGGCCCTGGTGAGCGTGGGCCTGTTCGCGTTGGTGTTCTCCCTGGTCCGGGCCGGCGCGCACGGCTGGACGTCGGCCTCCCAGCTCGGCGGCCTGATCGGCGGGGCCGTCCTCATCGCCGCGTTCCTCGTCTGGGAGTCCCGGACCGCGGAGCCGATGCTGCCCCTCACCCTCTTCCGCTCGCGGGGCTTCAGCGCCGTCAACGCGGCCTCGCTGCTGATGAGCCTCGGCATGTTCGGCTCGGTCTTCCTGGTCGCGCAGTACTTCCAGACCGTCCGCGGCTACGCCCCGCTCGACGCCGGCCTGCGCACGCTGCCCTGGACGGCGGTCCCCGTGCTGATCGCGCCGATCGCCGGGCCGGTCGCGGACCGCATCGGCGGCAAGCCGCTGCTGACCGCGGGCCTGTTCCTGCAGGCCACCGGGCTCGCGTGGCTCGGCCTCGTCATGACCACGACCAGCAGCTACGGCGCGGCCATCCCCGGCCTCGTCCTCGCCGGCATCGGCATGGCGCTGTTCTTCGTGCCGGTCTCGACGGTGGCCCTCGGCTCCGTGCCGGTCGACGCGCAGGGCATCGCGAGCGGCACCAACTCCGCCGTCCGTGAGCTCGGCGGGGTTGTCGGAATCGCGGTCCTGAGCGTCGTCTTCGCCCACCGCGGCGGCTACGCCAGCCCGCAGACCTTCGTCGACGGGCTGCGGCCCGCCATGCTGGTCGGGGCCGCGGCGGTCCTGGTCGGTGGCTTCGCCGCCCTCGCCATCCCCGGACTGCGGGCGACCCGCGCGGCGGCGGCACCGGCCGCGGCCGACGGGGACGCCACCCCCACCCCCACCGGTCCGGAGCCGGTCACCCCGGCGGTCGGCCGTCTCCCGGAGCCGGTCCTCGCCGGCGTCGGCACCGCCGGCGAGCCCGCCACGACCTGAGCGGCGGCTCGAGGTCGGTCGGGCAGGTCGGGCGGGTCGGGTCGACCAGGTCAGGTCAGGCAGGTCGGGACGGTCAGGCGGGCGGGGTCACCGGAGGACGACGGTGGCCCCGTCCGCGCGCCGCGGGACGAACTCCCCGATCACGGGGGAGCCGGCGATCTCCCCGGCGAGCAGCAGGCCGCCGCTGGTCTGGGCGTCGGCCAGCAGCACCAGCTCGTCGTCGTCCAGGGAGCCCCCGACCACCAGCGACGGGCGCACCCAGTCCAGGTTCCGCCGGCTGCCACCGGGGACGAAGCCCGCGGCCAGCGCCGCGCGGACGCCCTCGAGGTAGGGCACCGACGCCACGTCGACGACCGCGGTGACGCCGGAGGCCCGGGCCATCTTGTGGAGGTGGCCGAGCAGGCCGAACCCGGTCACGTCGGTGGCGGCCCGGACGCCGGCGGCCAGCGCGGCCACCGAGGCGGCCGCGTTGAGCGTGGTCATCGACGCGACCGCCGCGTCGAAGACCTCACCGGTGGCCTTGTGCCGGTTGTTCAGCACCCCGACGCCGAGCGGCTTGGTGAGGGTGAGGGCGTCACCGGCCCGGGCGGCGTCGTTGCGCAGCAGCCGGTCCGCCGGTGCGAGCCCGGTGACGGCCATGCCGTAGAGCGGCTCGGGGGTGTCGATGCTGTGGCCGCCGACGACGGGGCAGCCGGCCTCCCGGGCGACGTCGAGACCGCCGCGCAGGACCTCCGACGCGAGCTCGACCGGCAGCACGCCGCGCGGCCAGCCCAGCAGGTTCACCGCGAGGACCGGGGTCCCGCCGCAGGCGTAGACGTCGGACAGGGCGTTGGCGGCGGCGATCCGGCCGAAGTCGAAGGCGTCGTCGACCACCGGGGAGAAGAAGTCGGCGGTGGACAGGACGGCCCGGTCGCCGCTGATGCGGACCGCGGCGCAGTCGTCACCGTCGTCGAGGCCGATGAGGACGTCGGGCCAGCTCTGCCCGGTCAGTCCCGCGACCATCGCCTCGAGCTCACCCGGGGGGATCTTGCAGGCGCATCCGCCGCCGTGGGCGTACCGGGTGAGACGGACAGTGTCCCGGGTCATCGTCACCCGCGCACGGTAGGTCGCCCGGTGTCGGGCAGCAGGTCGGGGCGGTGTCCGCGACGGTGCGCCGAGGGGCCGACCCCCGGCCCGCGACAGCCGAAGACGGTGGCCGCGCCGTTCACGGCCACCGTCTCGACGTGCGAGTCTGACCACCGGCCGGAGCCGGTGTCTTCAGGTCTGCAGGAGATGCCGGTCGGACCGATGGTGGATCGGGCGGACCGTCGTACTGATCAGCTCACGCTGACCAGGTGGTGCTGGTCAGCTGGTCCTCAGATCGGGTGGACTTCCCCGGCCTGCGGGCCCTTCTGGCCCTGGGTGACCTCGAACTCGACCCGCTGGCCCTCTTCGAGGCTGCGGTAGCCCGAGGACTGGATCGCGGTGAAGTGCACGAACAGGTCGTTGCCCCCACCATCCGGGGTGATGAACCCATAACCCTTGTCGGCGTTGAACCACTTCACGGTGCCTTGCGTCATTGCCGTCCCTACTTGTCGATCGTGCGAACGGCGAGACGCCGCCCGTTCTGGTCGACACCGACCGTCCGGCCCGGCCAGGTGCCTGGCATTGAGCGGGTCGCGCGAAACGACAACCCCGACAGCGCCAAGTACCGACGATAGCAACGGGAGGGGGTCCGGCGTCCAGTCCCCGGCGCACTTCTTGTGACGAGCCCACGGGACGAGGGCTCGGGGCGCGCGGACCGTCCCGCTGTCCGAGCCGCCGGACGCCACGCCGCGCCGTCGCCGTCCCGGTCACCGCCGCGGTCGTCGTCCGCGGCCGGCCGGGGCACTCGATGCTGTGAGCGCTCACCAGGGCGGATCCAGACCTGGAGATCACCCGGCCGCCGGTGCACTGCGCAGCGTCGCCGACGATGACTCTCCGCGCCTTCACCTTCTCGTGACCTCCGTCTACTGTCGCGATCGCCGCCACCGAAGCGCGGCAGCGCCCCGGCTCGCCTAGTCCTGCCACCGGTGCGTCCCACGACAGTCGGCAGGAGCGGGGGACCCACGTACGCCGTGGCCCTCGACGAGGGCCACTCGGGGTGAAGCCGCACACGCGGCAGGGCCAGCTCCGGCCCCAACCCGACAGCTCACCTCGCCGGCGTCGGAGGAGTCACATGTCCCGTTACGTACCCCGTCACGCCCTGAAGCGCTCCGGGCCCGCCCGCTCGAAGGTCGCCACCCGCCTCGCGGTCGGGGCGATCGCCGGGGCCGGCGCGCTCGGCTCCCTCGGTCTGGCCGCGACCACCGCGTCGGCCGCCACGGCCTCGGACTGGGAGAAGATCGCGGCCTGCGAGTCCGGCGGCAACTGGTCGATCAACACCGGCAACGGCTACTACGGCGGGGTCCAGTTCAGCGAGAGCACCTGGCTCGGGTACGGCGGCGGCAGCTACGCCTCGACGGCGAGCCAGGCGTCGGAGTCCCAGCAGATCGCGATCGCCAACCGCGTGCTCGCGGCGCAGGGCTGGGGCGCCTGGCCGGTGTGCTCGGTGAAGGCCGGGCTCAGCGGGACGTCGACCAGTGGCGGCTCGACCACCGCGTCCGGCGGCTCCTCGGGCAGCTCGTCCCGCTCGTCCACGGGCAGCACCTCGACCACCACGACACGGTCGAGCTCCACCGGGTCGTCGTCGGCCGCGAAGGCCGTCGCCCCGAAGGCCCCGGTGCTGAAGGTGCCGAGCTTCCACCCGACGCTGCTCGGGCACGTCTACACGGTCAGGGCCGGGGACACCCTCTCGACGATCACGAAGAGCCAGCGGGTGCACGGCGGCTGGCGCATGCTGTGGGCCGCCAACTCCCACGCGGTGAAGAACCCCGACATGATCAAGGTCGGGCAGCACCTGCACCTGCCGAAGACGGTCCAGGCGCACCGCGCCTGACCGCTGCCGGGCCAGCAGGACCCGTCGCGGAGCGGACCCCCGGCACCTCTCGAGGTGGCGGGGGTCCGCTGCGTCCGGGCACCGGGGTCAGGTGCGGACCGCCCCGGCCGGGGCGAGGTCCCCGTCGTCCTCGGCCCGAGGTCGGCCGGAGTCGGGTCGGTCGGGTCCGTCGGGTCGCGGGTGAGGACGGGGACCGCCGGGCTCGTCCCCGTGACCGTGCCGGCCGGGACCGCGGTGGCCGCCGTCGACGCGCGCACCGCGCTCGCCGCCGCCTGCTCGTCCGCGACCGCCTGCACCCCGGACGTCGTCCGCAGCGGCACCTCGCGGAGGAAGAACACCGTGACCAGGGCCAGCAGCAGCACCCCGAGCCCGATCGCGAAGACCAGGTGCATCGATCCGGAGAAGCCGACGTAGAACGGGTGGGCGAGGGTCTGGTCAGCCGACGACAGGAACGAGGTGTCGTTCAGCGCGCCCCCGACGC
>CAXSIB010000292.1:0-4706 GCA_964237095.1 uncultured Actinomycetales bacterium | reverse complement strand
TCCCGATCCGAGACAGGGTTGACGGGTACCGCCGTCCCCATAGGGGTAGTGGCGACTCGTGACACCGTGCCGACGCCACCGCCGCTGACGGCGACGGCGGTGGCGTCGGTCCTGGCCGGGCACACGGCGTTCGACGCGACCGAGGCGGCGAACTTCGCGCCGGGTCAGCCGCACCGTACCGCCGACCCGCGCAATGCCCCGACGCCCCCGGCCTCCTGCCCGCCGGACGGGACCCCACCCGCCACCTGCCCGCCGGCCGGCGCACCGCCTCCGGCCGTCCCGACGGTCACCCTCCCCCCGGCCACGCTCCCGGCCGCCATCTCCGCGGCCGCGGTCCCGGCCAGGCGTCCCGACCGCAGCGCGTAGGAGATGCCCTCCCGCGTCCACGGCTCGAGCAGGCCGGCGGCGTCCCCGGCGACGAGCACCCGCCCGCGCGACAGCGGCGAGGTCGGGGTCCGGCAGCGGGTGAGGTGCCCCGAGCTGGTCGTGCCGGGGACCCCGTCCAGCCCCGTCTGCACGAGGAAGGCGTCCAGGTAGGCCCGGGCCGCGGTCCCGTCGGCCCGCTCGGCGATCACGCCCACGGTCAGGCGGTCGCCCTTCGGGAACACCCACGCGTAGGAGGTCGGCAGGGGCCCCCAGTCGAACTGCAGGGTGTCCGCCCACCGCGCCCGCTGCGCCGCCGGCAGCGGGACCTCGGCCTCCAGCCCGACGTCGACCTCGGCCAGCTCGACCCCGACGTGGCGCCCGACCCGTCCCGACGTGCCGTCGGCGCCGACGACCGCGCCCGCCAGGTAGCCGCCCCGCCCGGTGAGCACCCGCGTCCCGGTGCCGTCGGCGAGCGGCTCGATCCCGCGGACCGCGGTGTCGGTGTGCAGGACGGCGCCGGCCGCGACCGCCTCGGCGACCAGCGCCGCGTCGAGGTCGGCGCGGTCGACCAGGGGCAGCAGCCGGCGGGGGTGCCCGACCCGGAACCCGGCCCGCCCGCGGTAGGTGACGAGGGCCTCGCGGACCTCCTGCCGGGCCGGGACCGCCATGCCCGCCGGCAGGCTGGCCAGCGACGGGCCGATGAGGCCGCCGCCGCAGGTCTTGTAGCGGGGGACGTCGCCGCGCTCGAGCAGCACGGTCCGCGCCCCGGCCCGGGCCGCGGTGAGGGCCGCCGTCGCCCCCGCCGGGCCGGCCCCGACGACGACGACGTCCCACTCCTGCTCGGCCTCCTGCACGCGGCGAGGCTAGCCAGGACGGCCCGGCCGTCCCGACCGGCCACCCCGGGCCGCCGCGGCACCTCGGCCTGAGTCCGGCCCTTCCGCCCACGTCCGACCCCTCGGGCCCCCCGGCACCTCGGGCGGCACAGGCCGCTCAGGTGAGGGCGACGGTCTCCCCGCGGACGACGCACCGGACCCGCCCGCCGAGGCCGGCCGCGTCGGCCGCCGCCCGGAAGTCCGCGAGCGGGGACCGGAACACCGGGTAGTCGTCGAAGTGGACCGGGACGTTCACCGGGGCGTCGACGAGCCGGAGCAGCTGGAGGCCGTCCGTCGCCCCGAGGGTCACCACGGCACCCCCCGGCAGCGTGGTCCCGCCCAGGTGCAGCACGGCGGCGTCGACGTCGGGGAAGCGGCGCGGGATGTCCTGCAGCGCCGGCATCAGCAGCGTGTCCCCGCTGAGGTAGAGCCGGAGGTCGACCCGGCCGTCGGGGGTGCCGAACTCGAGCATGCTGCCCATCACCGGCGGCAGCAGGCTCCGCAGCAGCCCGTGCGCGTGCTCCCCCGGCAGCGACGTGACGGTGAGGGTCCGGCCGTCGCGCAGGATCGTGTGGGCGCCCCAGGTGCGCAGACCCACGGCCCGCGTGAAGCCCTGCCACTGCAGGCGCCGCGACGCGTGCGGGGTGGTGAGGACCGGCAGCTCGTGGTCCAGCCCGCGGCGGGCGAGGCGGTCCCAGTGGTCACCGTGCAGGTGGGACAGCACCGCCGCGTCGAGGCGGGGCAGGTCCGCGGTGGACAGCGCCGGCTCGGTGAGCCGGCGGCTCGTGAGCCCGTGGCCCAGGTACGCGAGCTGGCCGCGGTGCAGGAAGTTCGGGTCGGTCAGGACGGTGAAGCCGCCGGCCCGGATCAGCGTGGTCGCGGTCCCGATGAACTGCAGGGTCGGCGGCGCGGGCGGCGGCGCGGGCGGGGTGGTCACCAGCCGACCCGGGCCGCCGCGGTGACCGGGACGGCCGGGACGGCTGGGACGGCCGGGATGGTCAGGACGACGGGGCTGGCCGGGCCGGCCGGGACGAGGGGGACGAGAGGGACGGCCACGGAGACCGGCGGGGAGGGGGTGCGCTCGGCGTCCGGGGTCATGGCGCCTTCCTACGCCGGTGGACCCCGGGCGGCGACCCGGCGTCGGCCTGCAGCGATGCGGCGACGACCGGGCGACGACCGGGGAGCGACCCGGGAACGATCCGTGATGGCCGGGAAGCCGGTCCGCAGCGACCGCACGGCGGCCCGATCACCGACCCGCGGCGGCCGGGACGCGACCGGACGACGACCGACAGGACCCGGGGTGACCCCGGCCGGGACCCGGCTGGGACCCGGTGCCGGCGGCCCGCCCACCGGGGGACCCCGGTACCGGCCGGCCCCCTCCGGAGAGGAGGATCTCTGCGTCCCGGGGGCGATCCGCCCGGTGCGGGCACGGTGGAGGACACAGGTGGGGGCGGAGATGAGCGTCGACGTCGCGGGGATCCCGCCGCAGGGTCGGGGTCACGCCGTCCGCCCGGGTCCTGCCGTCCGCCCGGGTCCGGTGGCCCGCCCGGGCGCCGCCGCCGGCCCCGCTCGCACGGCCGGCCCCGAGCCCCGTCCCGCCGTCGCCGGACCCGATCGGCCGCGGGTGGCGGTCGTCGACGACGACACCCTCATCCGGGAGGGGCTGGCCCCGGCGCTGCCCGACGTGGACGTCGTCCTGCGGGCCGCCGACCTGGCCGAGTTCCTCGCGGCCGGGCTCGGGCCCGCCGACGTCGACGTCGTCCTGCTCGACCTCCACCTGCCGACCGGCCGCCGGCCCGCGCCACCGTTCGGCCAGGTCACCGCCGGACAGGTCACCGCCGGACAGGTCACCGCCGGGCAGGTCGCCGGTCGGCAGGTCGCCGGTCGGCAGGGCCGCGCGGCCGTCCGGCTCCTCGCCGACGCCGGCCACCGGGTCCTCATCCACACCAGCGAGCGGCGGCCGGCGGTCCTCGCCGGCTGCTTCGCGGCCGGGGCCGCCGGGCTGGTGCACAAGACGGAGTCCCTGCGCACGCTGCGGACGTCGATCGGGCTCGTCGCGGGCGGCGGCCAGCGGGTCAGCGCGGAGATCGCCGGGGTGGTCGAGGACCTCGCGCACCGCGGGAAGCTGCCCGCCCTCTCCCCGCGGCAGGCGCAGGTGCTGGCCGGGCGGGCCCGCGGGGAGACCTTCGCCAGCATCGCCCGGCGCCTCGTGCTGTCCGAGCGGACCGTCGAGTCCTACATGCGCGACATCACGCTGAAGTTCTCCGACCACTTCGCGACCCACTCCGCGGCCGACCTCGAGCAGGCGCTCGGGATCGGCCCGGGCGACGTCGTCAACTGAGCACCGCACCCGGCCGGGGCCCGTCCCGGCCCGGCCGGGTGCGGTCCCGCGCCCGGACCGGACCCGACCCGGCCCTGTGCCACGATCGCCCGCGTGACTCCCCACGTGGTCCCCGCGCCGGCGGAGCTCGCGCAGGCCTTCCACGAGGAGCTGCACCCGTCCCAGCAGTCCGCGCTCATCAGCTGGCTGGCGTTCACCGCGACGTTCGGCACGGTCCGCGCGATCACCTACAGCATCCGTGACGGCCACGGCCCGCTGCGCAACGTCAGCGTCGGCGGCATCCACCTCCACCACTACATGTGGGGGATCCTCACCGTCACCGCGGTCGGCGGGGTGTCCCTGCACGGGGAAGACCGACTGCGGCGGCACCCGCTCGTCGCCACCGCGTACGGCGCGGGCATCGCGCTGATCGTCGACGAGTTCGCGCTGCTGCTCGACCTCAAGGACGTCTACTGGGCCCGCGAGGGCCGCACGTCGGTGGACCTCGGGGTCGGACTCATCTCCGCCGCCGGGTCGGTGCTGGTCGGGCTGCCGGTCCTCCGCCGCCTGCGCCGCAACCGGCGGCCCCGGACCGGGACGGCCTGACCGCCAGGCGGGTCCGCCCGTGACCCCCGCCCCCGGGTGGGTCGACGCCGCGGAGCTGGCGGCGGTCCTGCCGGTCGCCGAGGCCGTCGCCGTGCTCGCGCGGTCGCTGGCGGCGGCAGGAACGGGGACGGCCCTGGGGACGGCCCGGCCCCGGGACCCCGACCGCACGGTGCTCGGGCTCGGCGCGGGCCAGCTGCTGCTGATGCCCGCGAGCGGTCCGGACGCGGACGGGACCGCCGCCGTCGGGGTCAAGGTGACCTCCGTCGCCCCCGGGAACCCCGCCGTCGGGCGGCCGCGGATCCAGGGCGTCTACGTGCTGCTCGACGCGGGCACCCTCACCCCGACCCTGCTGCTGGACGCGGCCGCGCTGACGACGCTGCGCACCTCCGCGCTGTCGGCGGTGGCGGTCGACCACCTCGCGGTCCCGGGCGCCGGCCGCCTCGTCGTCTTCGGGAGCGGGCCGCAGGCGGGCGCGCACGCCGCGGCGGTGCGCGCGGTCCGGGAGGTCCGGGAGGTGGTGGTCGTCGGCCGCGACCACGCCC
>CAXSIB010000291.1:0-4712 GCA_964237095.1 uncultured Actinomycetales bacterium | reverse complement strand
CCGCGCCGACCCCCGGCGCGTCCTCCTCGGCGGGCACGACCGCCGACGACGGGTCGACCCCGGCGGCGTCGGGCGGCACGGTCAGCGCGGCCGCCGGGCCGTCCGCGGGGGCGGTCGACCGCAACGGCGTCATCCACCTGCAGATCAACGAGCCGTTCGAGCACCTCGACCCGCAGAACATCTACGTCAACGACTCCCAGGCCATCGGCCGGCTGCTCTTCCGGACCCTCATGGGCTGGAAGGAGAACCCCACCACCGGGGGCTACCAGCTCGTCCCGGACCTGGCGGCGGCCATGCCGGTGGCGACAGCGAACAACACCGTGTGGACGTTCAAGCTCCGGACCGGGGTGAAGTACGAGGACGGGACCGCCGTCACGTCCCAGGACCTCAAGTACGGCGTCGAACGGTCGATGGACCCCAACATCCCGAACGGGCCGCAGTACGCCAAGGAGTACCTGGCCGGCGCGGCGAACTACCTCGGGCCGAGCAAGGGCAGCCTCGCCTCCATCCAGACCCCGGACGCGCAGACCATCGTCTTCCACCTCTCCCAGCCCGTCGGGACGTGGGCCGAGCTGTGCGCCGAGCCCACGTTCATCCCGGTCCCCCGGGCGAAGGACACCGGCCGGGCCTACGACCTGCACCCGGTGGCCATGGGGCCGTACAAGATCAAGACGTACGCGCACGACTCCTCCCTCGTCCTGGTCCGCAACCCCTACTGGAGCAAGGCCACCGACCCGCTGCGGTCGCAGAACTTCGCCGAGGTCGACGCGAAGATGAGCGTCAACCCCAGCACCATCGACAACGCCCTGTTCTCCGACTACGACGGCGGCACGGACGCGGCGTTCGTCGACCCCCCGCTGCCGGGGGACCTGCCGAAGGCCCTGTCGCCGGCGTTCGCGTCCCGGACCTACAAGGCGACGACCATCTTCATCAACTTCCTCGCCGTGCAGCAGAACCAGCCCGCGCTGAAGCAGCTCGCCGTCCGCCGCGCGATCATGTACGCCCGCGACCCCGAGGCGTTCCTCAAGGCCAGCGGCGGCTCCTCGCTCGGCACGATCACGCAGAGCATGGTGCCGACCTTCGTCACGGGCTTCCAGTCCCCGGCGACGCCGTTCCCGGACCTGGGCGCCGACGGGAACGTCGTGAAGGCGAAGGCCCTGCTGGCGCAGGCGGGGGTGAAGAACCTGCGGATCACCTACGCCTTCCCGAACTCGAGCGCGACCCTGGTGAACGAGGCCGAGGAGCTCGTCCAGGCCGAGGCCCGGGCCGGGATCACGGTCATCCCGAAGCCGCTGCCGGCCAGTTCCTACTACAGCACCATCGGGCAGCTCAGCAGCAAGTACGACCTCGTCAACGCGGGCTGGGGGTACGACATCCCCGACGCCTCGACCATCTTCCCGCCGCTGTTCCGGGGCGGCTCGAACCTCTACGACGGGACCGCCAACAACTCCCGGACGAACGTCCCCGCCCTCGACGCGGAGATGGCGAAGGCCGGGGCCCTGACCCCGGCCGCGGCGCTGCCGATCTGGCAGCACGTGAACACCGAGGTCGTCAGCCAGGTCGACGACATCCCGATGGTGAACACGAAGATCATCCAGATGGTGGGGACGAAGGTGAAGGGCGCCTACATCTCCCCGGTCCTGAGCACCCTCGACATCAGCAACGCCTACATCTCCAACTGAGCCGGGGCGGCGGGGGGAGGCCGGGCCGACCCCCCGCCGAGCCGAACGAGCGGGTCGGGTCCACCCTGGTGACGGCCCCCGACACACGTCGGGGCCGCGACCAGACTCGAAGGAGAGACTGTGACCCGACGTCGAAGCCTGACCCGCTCGGCTGCGATCCTCACGGCGATCGCTGCGACCGTGCCCGCCCTCGCCGCTGTGCCGGCGGTGGCGAGCACCGCGGCCCCGGCCGCCAGCACCGCGTCCACCGCGGCCGGCGACCTCATCGGCACCCTGGCCTACCGGGGCGCCGAACACCCCTACCTGGTGGGCAACCTCGCCGACGCCGGCAAGCGGTTCGGCCCCGCCAGCCCGCAGGCGAAGGCCGCGACGGCGGCCCTCGTGGCCAACGTGACCTCCCTCACCCACCAGCTCGCCGGCAACCGGGTGAGCAGGGCCAGGCCGCTGCGTGCCGGCCTGCTGGCCCGCGACCGGGCCGAGGTCGCCTACGCCGCCGCGGTCGTCGCCGCGCACCGGGCCGGGTTCGCCGGGACGACCGGCGCAGAGAGCCGGGCGCTGGCGGCCCTCGACCACAGCTCGATTGGGCTCGCCGCGGCGGTGCACGCGGCGGTGCCGGCCGTCTCGGTGGCGCTCGCGAAGACGGCTCTGGCGGCGCTGGACGCCGGTGACGTGAAGACGCTGAAGGCGGCCGCGCTCGGTCTGCCGAGCCAGTTCGCCGGCGTCGAGCTCGGCTCGCAGAACCTCGCAGCCGTGATGGTCGCGATCGGGCAGAAGAAGTCGGGCCGACCGGCCGCCACGTCGAAGGCGGTCGTGTACCGCGCCGCCCTCGAGGCCGCGTTCACCCAGCACGTCTACCAGACCGGGCTGTTCGGCGAGGCGGTCCTGGTGGACGGTCCGGGCAGCGCGGCCGCCGTCGCGGCCCACAAGGCCGACGGGCTGAACACCCTGCTGATCGCCTCGCTGCTGCGCGACATCGGCGCCGGGGTGAGCACCCGGTCGATCTGGAACGGCCACATCACCGGGTACAGCGACTACCTGGCGCACCTGGCCACCGGGACCGGCTCGGTCGCGGCGGCCGACCGGCTCTTCGCGTCCTACGAGACCGGGATCACCACGCAGGTGCACAAGGCGGTGCCGACGATCGCGTCGGCGAAGCTGAAGGCGACGTTCACCATGCACGTCACCGGGACGCTCGCGGTGTTCCGGCTGGAGAAGGCCGGCAGCCCGGCGCTGTACCCGACGGCGATCATCGGAGCCAACATGTTCGCGGAGTTCGCGACCTCGATCGCGAAGGCGCAGACGAAGGTCCACTGACCTCGTCCGCTCCCGATCGCCCGTTCGGCGCCGCCGGTCTGTGACCGGCGGCGCCGACCGGCGTACAACTGCAGGCCGGCCGCCGCGGACGTCCGTCAGTGCGTGCGCCGGTCGAGACCGCCCGCCCGCGTCAGGCCGCCTGCTCGCGCGAGCACCACCAGGTCGAGCGGCCGCCCACCGTGCCGTGGAGCATCTCGGCGCCGCAGCGGGGGCAGGTACCGCCGCGGTGGCGGGCGGCGATGACGTCCCCGGTGTGGACCCCGCCCTTCGCGATGGCCGACACCAGCGCGGCCTCGAGGGACCGGTGGAGGCGGTCGACGTCCTTGCGGGCCAGGGTGTCCACCCGCGCCGCCGGGGACACCTCCGCCTTCCACAGCACCTCGTCGGCCAGCAGGTTGCCGATGCCGGCGATCTTCGACTGGTCGAGCAGACGGGCCTTCACGGCGACCGTGCCCTTCATCACCAGGGTCCGGAACTCCGCCGGCGTGACCTCCTCGGCGTCCGGCCCGAGGGCGCCGACGTCGGGGTCGAGGCGGACCCGCCCGAGGCGGCGCTTGTCGAACAGGACGAGGCTGCCGCCGTCGGCGAAGTCGAGGGTGAACCGGTTCCAGGCCGTCTTGCGGGGCTGGGCGTCACGCCGGCGCGGGCCGCCCCCCTCGGCGGCTGTGCTGCCGTCGCCGGACGCGACCACGATCCGCCCGGCCATCCCCAGGTGGAGGCCGAGGTCCGGGCCCGGGGCGGCCGACCGGCCGACGCCGGACGTCTCGCACCACATGGTCTTCCCGCGCCGCCGCGCCGCGGTGAGCGACCGGCCGAGCAGGGCGTCGCGCAGCTGACCGGGGGAGTGCGGTCGGCAGACGTAGGTGTCGGCGTCGTCGACGCCGACGATCACCCGCCCCAGCGCGGAGTCGGTGATGAGCTTGCGGGCGGTCTCGACCTCGGGCAGTTCCGGCACCCGACCACTGTGCCCGGCGGCTCCCGGCCGGCAACCCGGGGGTGCGGCAGGAGCGGGGAGCACCGGGCGGGCCGGGGCCGTCGGTGTCCGGCCCGGGTTCAGACGGGGTCGACCCGCGGCGCGCGGTGGGGCGCGCGAGGAGGTCGAGACCGCCCAGATCTCGACGGCGGTGGGGCGGGTGCGGCCTGCGGGAACCCCTCCGGTCCCACCGGCCCCGCCACGGTCGAGATCTGCGCGCCGGCGGTGCCGCGGGTGATCGCGTCAGGTCCCGCCCGGACCCGTTGCCGCCAGGCGTCGCGGATCGCGGCCCCGTCGGCGTCCCCGGCGACCCCGAGCAGGTCGTACCCGCTCAGCACCGGGCCCTCCGACGCGGTCCGGGTACCTGTCGCACCCGCGGAGCGTCGGCCTCGGACCTGAGCTGACACTGAGATCGGCGCCGGTCGGCGGGCGCCCGGACCGTCCCGCGGGTCAGCGGGCCGCCCGGGCCAGCGCCGAGCACCAGGTGTCGTAGGCCGACCGCTGCCCGGCCAGCGGCGCGACCACCTCCGCGTCCGCGACCTCCCCGACCCGGTCGCGCAGCCGCCGCTCGACCCGGCGCGCGGCGCGGCGCGACCAGGCGCGGACCAGCGGCCGGCACAGCGCCGTGAGCAGCAGTCCGGCCAGCAGCCCGGCGACCAGCAGCAGCGTCGGGACCGGGATGCCGGCCTCCTTCGGCAGCGGCAGGACACCCCCCAGCTGCAGCGCGCCCAGCCCGGCCAGCG
>CAXSIB010000290.1:0-4729 GCA_964237095.1 uncultured Actinomycetales bacterium | reverse complement strand
TCGAGCTACCGGCTCGCGACCGCGGCGGGCGTCTTCACCAACACCGTGTTCGGCATCATCAAGATCTCGATCCTGCTGGCGGCGGCCCGGGCGGGCGGGGGCTCGGTCGCCGGCTACGACCGCGCCGCGCTGTCGTCCTACACCTGGATCTCCCAGGGGATGATCGCCGTGGTCTTCCTCTTCGGCGGCACCACGGTCGACGTCGCCGAGCGGGTCCGGACCGGCGACGTCGTCATCGACCTGTCCCGGCCGCTGCACCCGCTGGTCGCCTGGGGCGCCGACGACCTCGGGGGCGCGCTCGCCGGGGCGACCTGGCGCCTCGCGCTGCCGCTGGCCTTCGGGGCCGCCGTCTACGGCCTGCACACCCCGACGCGGGCGGCCACGGTGCCGCTCGCCGTGCTCAGCATCGCCCTCGCGTGGCTGGTCAGCTTCGGGCTGCGGGTCCTGGTGGACCTCGCGACCTTCTGGCTGCTCGACGTCCGCGGGCTCACGACCCTCTACATCGCCGCGGTCAACGTGCTCGGCGGGCTCATCGTCCCGGTCGCCTTCCTGCCCGGCTGGCTCGGGGTGCTCGCCCACGCGACCCCCTTCCCCTCGATGCTGCAGACGACGGTGGACGTCGCCGTCGAGCGCGGGTCGACGCTGCGGGCCGTCGCGCTCATCGGGGTCCAGGCGGGCTGGGCGGTCGTGGTCCTGGCCCTCGCCGCGCTGGTCCTGCACCGGGCCTTCGCCCGCGTGGTGGTGCAGGGTGGCTGAGCTCGATCGGTGGCCCCGGTCCGGTGCCGGCATGAGCGATCTCGCGGTGTGGCGGGCCCTGGTCGGCTCGCGGGTGCGCGCCCAGCTGTCCTACCGGCGGTCCTTCGCCCTCGACTGCGTCGGGCAGCTCGCGACGACGGCCCTGGAGTTCGTGGAGATCTACGCGGTGACCCACCAGGTCGGCGCCGTCGACGGCTGGGACCTGCCCCAGCTGGTCCTCCTGTTCGGCCTCGCGCAGGTCGCCTTCGCCGTCGGGGACCTCACCCTCGGCCAGACCGACCGGATCGCCACGCGGATCCGCGCCGGGACCCTCGACGTGCTGCTCGTGCGGCCGCTGCCGGTGCTGGCCCAGCTCGCGGTGGACGACCTGCAGCTGCGCCGCCTCGTCCGCCTCGCCAGTGCCCTGGTGCTGCTCGGGATCGGCGTCCGGGCGGTGGACCCGACGCCGACGGCGGTGCTGCTGCTGGTGCTGACCCCGGTCTGCGGGGCCGTCGTGTTCGCGTCGCTGTTCGTGGTCGCGGGTGCGGCCAACGTCCGCCTCGGTGACGCCCGGGAGTTCACCAACGCCCTGACCTACGGCAGCAACTACCTGTCCCAGTGGCCGTTGAGCGTCCTCGCGACGACCCTCGGCCGGTTCTTCACCTTCGTGGTCCCGGCCGCGTTCATCGCCTACCTGCCGGCGTGCGCGATCCTCGGGAAGCCGGTCGGGCTCGGCCTGCCGGCCGGGTTCGCGGCGGTCCTGGTCTGGTGCGGGCCGGTCGCCGCCGCCTGGGCCGCGGCGGGGGCGGGGCTCGCGTGGCGCGCCGCGCTGCGCCACTACTCGGGAGCGGGCGGATGAGCACCCGATCTGATGGGGCGTCGGGGGTGGGTGTCGACGTGGGGGGCGACGTCGCCGGCGACGTCGTCGTGCGCGCGGCCGGGCTGCGGCGGGAGTTCGTCGTCCGGCGCCCCGCGGGCCGCTTCCGCCGCGACCGGGTCACGGTCGCGGCCGTCGACGGCATCGACCTGGAGATCCGCCGCGGGGAGTGCGTCGGCTTCATCGGCGCCAACGGGGCCGGGAAGTCCACGACGATCAAGATGATCACCGGGATCCTGACGCCCACCGCCGGGTCGGTGACCACCTGCGGCCTGGAGCCCGTGCGGCAGCGCCGCGCGCTGGCCGCGCGGCTCGGCGTCGTCTTCGGCCAGCGGTCCCAGCTGTGGTGGGACCTGCCGCTGCGGGAGTCCTTCCGCCTGCTCGCGGCCATCCACCGGCTGCCGGTCGCCGGGGCGGGCTCGGCGTCCGGACGGCTGGCGGAGTGCGTCGAGCTGCTCGACCTCGGGGCGTTCCTCGACACCCCGGTGCGCCAGCTGTCCCTCGGCCAGCGGATGCGCGGGGAGGTGACCGCGGCGCTGCTGCACTCCCCGGAGCTGCTGGTCCTCGACGAGCCGACCATCGGCCTGGACGTGGTGAGCAAGGAGCGGCTGCGGGAGTTCCTGGCCGCCGAGCAGCGCACGCAGGGCACGACGATCCTGCTGACCACCCACGACCTGCCCGACATCGACCGTCTCGCCGACCGGATCCTCGTCGTCGACGCCGGGCGGGTCGCGTTCGCCGGCACCCGGCCCGAGCTCGACGCGACGGTGGGCGCCGAGCGGGTGCTGGCCCTCGTGCTCGACGGGCCCGCGCCGCCGCTCGCCGTCCCGGGCGCCCGGGTCGTCCGGTACGAGGCCGACGGCACCCGCCAAGACCTCGCGCTCGCACCGGGGGTCTCGGCCGCCGCCGCGATCGCCGCCGTCTCCGCGACCGTCGCGCTGCACGACCTCTCGGTGCGCGAGCCCGACATCGCCGACGTCGTCCGTCGGCTCTACGAGCGGTCGGCGGCCGAGCGGGCCTGAGCCGAACTCCCTTGACGGGCCACCCCGCCGCCGACAGCCTCGGAGCCATGCACCACGACGAGATCTGGGACGTCGACGCCGCCCGGCGGTACGACACCCCCGGCTCCGGCATGTTCGCCCCGGACCTGCTCGACGCGACGGTCAGTCGTCTCGCCGAGCTCGCCGGCGGTGGCCGGGCGCTGGAGTTCGCCATCGGCACCGGCCGGGTGGCCATCCCTCTGACCGGGCGCGGCGTGCCCGTCACCGGGGTCGAGTCCTCCCGCCCGATGGTCGACCAGCTGCGCACCAAGGTCGACGAGGCGACGATTCCGGTGATCCTCGGCGACATGGCCACCACCATCGCCCCGGGCGAGTACACCCTCGTCTATCTCGTCTTCAACACCATCTCCAACCTGTTGACGCAGGACTCGCAGGTGGCGTGCTTCCGCAACGCCGCCGCGCACCTCGTCCCGGGGGGGCGCTTCGTCATCGAGCTGTGGGTGCCCGAGCTGCGGAAGCTGCCGCCGGGGCAGCAGGCCGTCGTCTTCCGGACCGAGCCCGGAGACATCGGCCTCGACACCTACGACGTGCTGGACCAGCAGGTCGTCTCGCACCACTTCGCCTTCGACGAGAGCAGGGCCGTCAGGCTCTTCCGGTCGCCCCACCGCTACATCTGGCCGGCGGAGCTCGACCTGATGGCGCAGCTCGCCGGCTTCCGTCTCGAGACCCGACACGCCGACTGGGACGGTACGGAGTTCACCGCCGAATCGTCGTCGCACGTCTCGACGTACCGCCTCGACCAGCCGTCGTAGCGGTCGCCGGAAGCCGACCTGGATCCCGGGGCCACCGTTCGACCACCGTCGGCAGCCCTCGGCGGCCGGGCGCGGGCTCCGCCGCCGTCAGAGGTCGATCAGGGCCGCGGCGCCGACCACGCCGGCGCCGGGGCCGAGCCCGGCGGGCAGCACGCGCAGGTCGGTGAGGAACGACAGCCGGGCGTGGCGGGTGACCGCGGCGTGCAGCGGCCCGAAGAGCAGCTCGCCGGACTGAGCGAAGCCGCCGCCGACCACCACCGCCGACAGGTCGACCACCGCGGCGACGCCCGCGATCACCTCACCGACGGCCCGGCCCGCGCGGGCGATCGCGGCCACCGCCACCGCGTCCCCGGCACGGGCCGCGGCGGCGAGCCCGGCTCCGGTGCGCTGCGCCGGCTCGACCGACCAGCCCTCGCCCAGGGCCCACCGGACCGCGTTCGGGCCCGACGCGACGGTCTCGAGGCAGCCCTCTCCGCCGCAGGTGCACGGGAGGCCGCCGGGCTCGACGACGACGTGCCCGATGTGGCCGGCGTTCCCGGTCCGGCCGCCGAACGGCCGCCCACCGAGGACCAGACCGCCGCCGATCCCGGTGGACACGACGATCCCGAGGACGTCCGCGATCCCCCGGGCCGCACCGAAGCGCTGCTCGGCCAGCGCGGTCGCGGTCCCGTCCCCGGCCAGGACCACCGGCAGGTCGTCGGGGCGGCCCGCGCGGGCGGCCGTGGCCCGGACCCGCGCGACCAGCGGGAATGCGTGCCAGCCGGCGATGTTGATCGGGCTCACGGTGCCGGCGCGGGTGTCGATCGGGCCGGCGCTCGACAGCCCGATCCCGCGGACGTCCAGTCCCTGCTGCGATGCCTGGTCGAGCAGGGTCGTCAGCACCCCCTCGACGGCGGCCCACAGCGCCTCCGGGTCCGGGTCGGCGGCGGGGGTGTCCGCCCGGGTCCCGGCCAGGACGCGGGCCGCCGAGCCGACCAGGGCACCGGCGACCTTGGTGCCGCCGATGTCGATCCCGAGGCTGCACCCGTGGTCCGTGCCCGCGCGCGGGCTCGCGCCGGTCGGGGAGGTCGTCGTCACCGCGCCCGCCACCGTCAGTGCCGGTGGGTGTTGTCGGGCTGGCGGGGGTCGGCCGGGTGCTCGTACCCGGGCCGGACGTGGACGAGGACGTCGCGGCGGCCGTCGAGCCACCGCCCGAACGACCGCGCCCGCGCGCTGGTCAGCGCCGCGGCGGTGGTGTCGGGGGGACGGTCGACGACGGCCTCGGCGGTGCCGGGGGTGGCCGGCTCGTCGAGGACGGTGATCTC
>CAXSIB010000289.1:0-4730 GCA_964237095.1 uncultured Actinomycetales bacterium | reverse complement strand
CCCAGAGCCCGCCGACGGTCGCGGTCATCCAGTCGAAGCCGCCCCAGGTGCGGTAGCTCGCCGGCGGGTACGCCGCGAAGGAGTTGGCCGACGGGGAGAAGTCGTACTCCCCGCGTCCGCCGCCCGCGCCGAGAGGCGCCCTGATCCCGCCGGCCTGGTGGCCCGGGGCGCCCTCGAAGCCCACCGCGATGCCGTTGCCCTGGTCGCGCCAGTTGCGGATCTCGTGCGGGGAGTCGAGTCCCTTGCGGGCCGGGTGGTTGGCGAGCATGAGCGCGTCGGCGACCTTCCCGGTGCGGACCGCGCGGGCCAGGTACGCCAGACCGGAGATCGCGAGGGCCTCGTTGGCCGGGGTGGAGTCGGTCGCGGTCTTCACCACGCCGTCGTAGCCCTGCTCGAAGCCCTGCAGGACCGCGACCTCGTCCGGCCCGGGGTGGACGAAGACGGTGCCGTGCTCGGCGGCCGGGATGTTCCACTCCACGCCCTGGAACACCAGCGTGCCCGGGGTGGCGGCGCGGGCGGCCCGGATGTCCGGGTTCACCTTCTCCACCCCGAACTTCGCGTGGGCGAGGCTGCCGTGGTCGGTGATGACCATCCAGTCCAGCCGGTTGTCGGCGGCGTGGCGGACCTGGTCGATCACCCGGTACTGCGCGTCGGGGCTGTACTGGGTGTGGATGTGATGATCACCGGAGAGCCACGCGTACTTCCCGCTGTTCGAGGCGCGCGCGGCGGCGGGGACCCCGGCGGCCGCGGCGGTGTCGGCGCGGGTGAGCACCGACGCGGCGGTCAGCCCGGCGCCCAGCAGACCCGCGCCCTGCAGGACCTTGCGGCGGCCCAGCGCGGCCGGGGAGATGTCGGTGTCCGGGAGGGTCAGGTCGAGCGCGTCGGCGCCCGCGGCGGTCGCCGGGTGCCCGCCGTCGGCCCCGTGGCCGTGATCGGGGCGGTGGTCGTGGTCGTGCGGGTGGTCGTGGTGGTCGTCGGGACGGACGTGGTCGTGACCCATGAGCCCTGCTCCTCGTGGTCGCGGATCATGTGTGGACACGAGGAAGCTGTCAGGCGGAGGTGACCGGTAGGGGTTGTCCCGGCGAACACCCGGTGACCCGGCGGCACCTCGACGGCACCTCCGGCCTCGGGGCACGTCACCCTGACGGACGACGCCGGGCACGGCGTGCCGCCGCACCCCGCCCGCGACCGTGACCGCCACCCGTCGACCGGGTGAACGACTGCGGGACACTCGGCCAACCGACGGTGAGAACGCCGGTCGAGCGGTCGACCTCCCCCTGCCGCCGGCCGGGTCCGCGTGCAGCGACCAGACCGGGAGTCCCCATGGCACGCACCACCCCCTCGTCCCGCTCCGGTCCGACGATCAGCCGGCGCACCCTGGGCCGCGGCGCCCTCACCGTCGGAGCGGTCCTGACCGGCGCCTGCTCCGCCAACGGCTCGACCACCACCAGCGGTGGGGACCTCACCACCGACAGCGCCGCACCCGCGGTGACGTCGGCCGCCCTCGCCGCCGGCTCCACGACCGGGGTGTCCGCCGCTCCGGCCGCCGCGGCGACCTCGACGCTCACCCTCCACGCGGGCGCGGACACCAACATCCAGACCCTGTGGAGCTCCTCTCTGATCCCGGGGTTCGAGAAGGCGTTCCCCAGTACAGGGTGAGCTTCGTCTTCTCTGAGCACGGCTCGAACGACGACCAGGAGTACGCCCGGCTCAGCGCGTCGACCAAGACCGCCAGCCGGCCGCCCGCCGACATGATCGCCGACTCCGGCTTCACGGACACCGCCGCGACCGCCGGGCAGTTCGTCCCGGTCAGCGCGGCGAACGTCCCGGACCTCGCCGGGGTGCAGAAGCCGCTGCTCGCCCCGGTCAACGGCCGGGCGTCCCCTGCCGCGGGTCGGCCGTGCTGCTCGCGTACGACTCGACCAAGGTGGTGAAGGTCCCGAGGACCCTCGACGACGTGCTCGCGTGGATCCGGGCGGACCCCGGCCGTTCCACCGACGACAGCCCCTCGACCGGCGGGTCGGGCGGAGCCTTCGTGGAGACCGTCGTCGACCGGTACACCTCCCCGGCGGGCCCCGCGAAGCTCGTCGCGGGTGCGGACCCGGCCGCCGAGAAGGACTGGAGCAGGGGCCTCGACGTCCTGCACGGCCTCAACTCCGCCGTCTACCAGCACGTGTACCCGAACGGCGACCAGGCGGTGCTGGACCTGCTCGGCAAGGGCCAGATCTCGATGGCGCCGGTCTGGTCGGACCAGTTCCTCAGCGCGGGTGTCGGCGGGGCAGCTCGGCAGGCAGACCAAGGTGACCCAGGTCAGCGACCCGTCGTTCACCGGGGGCGCGGCCTACCTCGGGATCCCGACGAACACCGGGAACGAGGAGGCCGCCCTGGCGCTGGCGAACCACGTGCTCGAGCCCGCGCAGCAGGCGGTCATCGTCACCACGATCGCCGGGAGCACGCCGCCGACCCGGTGACGGCGGTCGACCGGGAGATCGAGGTGCACGTGCGCCGCCGGATCGCCGAGGTCTTCCCCGGCCACCGGGTCGCCGGCGAGGAGCTCGACGACACCGGCCCGGCCGACTCCCGGTACGTCTGGTGGGTCGATCCGATCGACGGCACCACCGACTTCGCGCACGGGCTCGGCTGGCACTCCTCCAGCCTCGCCCTGACCGTCGACGGTGAGCCGGTGCTCGCCGTCGTGGCCGACCCGTCCCGCCGCGAGACCCACCGGGCGGCCGCCGGCACGCCCGCGACCCTCGGCGGTCGACCGGTGGAGGTGTCGCCGGTGACGACACTGGCCGGGAGCGTCGTCCTCACCGAGTGGCTGGCGCACGTCCCGTGGGACGGCATGACCGAGCTGCCCCACGGGCTCGCGGCCGCCCACGCCACGGCGCGGGTCATGGGGTCCTCCGCGCTGAGCATCGCCCAGGTCGCCGCGGGCCGCGCCGCGGCCGCCGTCATCGGGTCCTTCGACCCGGTCGACGACCTGGCCGCCGCCTTCGTCGCGGTCCGGGCGGGCGCGGTCGTCCTGTCCGCGGACGGGACGCTGACCCCCGCCGGCGGCGGGATCGCCCTGGTGGCGCCCGGCGTCGCCGACCACGTCGCCGCCCTCCTCCCGCCCGGCTGGCGGCACCGGTCGCCGTGAGCCGGTGGGGAGCGTGTCGACCGGCGGGGTGCGCCCGACGCCCGGCCGCCGTGTGGTGTCCACCGCGTCGACACGGCAGCGGCGGACAGTCGGTGCGGTCACGGGGCCGTCGGTCGACGGACCGCGGTCGGACGCCACCGGGAGGACGTGTCGTGGACAGCAGCGGACGAGGTCATGGGATCGGCCGCCGAACCGCGCTGGGGTTGGGGATCGGCGCGGTCGGGGCGGCGGCCCGGCCCACCCCGGGACCGGACGGTCTCCGGGGCACCGCCGCCGACCGCAACGTCGAGCTGCTGCTCGCGACCCCGGCCGGCTTGGTCACCTGAGCCCGTTCGGGACCCCGCCGGCCCGGGTGGACGTCTCCGGAGCCCGGGTCCCGGCGCGGCCGACCCGGGACCGGCCTCAGGGCGTGGACGGCTCCCGGTGGGCGACCGTCGGCCGGTCGGCCCGGAGGATGTGCTGGAGGTCGGCGGCCATCGCGTCCTCGTCGGCGCTGTCGGCGGCGGCCTCCTCGCGGCGCAGGCGGACGACCTCGCGGACCGCGGCCGCCCACCGGGTCGGGTCGGGACCCGGGTCCGGGTCCGGGCTCCGGTCGGGGGCGGGCGGCGGGGTGGAGGTCATGGCGTGATGGTGAACCCGGGGGCGGCGGCGAGGCAAGCGCGTGGGGACAGGCGCCGATCCGCCATCTCAGGGGTGTCCGGGGTGGGCGGTGCCGACTGTTCACCCGATGGCCACCGGCCGGTCGGTGTCCGGGGGGCGGTCGGGGACCCACGGTGGTTCGGTGACGGTCATGGTGCGCAGGGCCTCGGTTCGGACGGCGGCAGTTCTCGACGAGCGGCAGGGGTCTGCGGGGTCGGCGGTCCGCCGCGCCGCCTGCTCGGGGCCGGTCGTGGGATCGCCCCGGGTGCTCGACCGGGAGCCGGCCCGATCCGGGGCGGGACCGGCGGCCGACGGGGTGGCCCCCGACGACGGCGTCGCCCCGCTGGCCGCCCCGCGGGGTGGACGGTGACCCCCCAGGTCGTGTCCGGCCTGCCGCGGGCGGTGGACGTGCTGCCCCCGGAGTGGCTGCAGGCGGTGCTGGCCGGGCCGCTGGCGGCGGAGCTGTCCCGGCTGCGGGTCGACGTGGACGACGAGGACGACCCGGTCCTGCTCCGCGCGGACGGCACCGTGGTCGACACCTGGCGGGAGGGCTACCCGTACGCCGAGCGGATGACCCGCGCCGAGTACGACCGGACCAAGCGGCTGCTGCAGATCGAGCTGATCAAGTGGCAGAACTGGGTGAAGAGCACCGGGGCGAAGGTCGTCGTCCTGTTCGAGGGCCGCGACGCCGCCGGGAAGGGGGGCACGATCAAGCGGTTCACCGAGCACCTGAACCCCCGCGGGGCATCGGTGGTGGCGTTGGAGAAGCCGAGCGAGCGCGAGTCCACCCAGTGGTACTTCCAGCGCTACGTGGCGCATCTCCCGGCCGCGGGGGAGATCGCGCTGTTCGACCGGTCCTGGTACAACCGGGCCGGGGTCGAGCGGGTGATGGGTTTCGCGACCCCGGTGGAGTACGCGGAGTTCATGCGCCAGGCCCCGGACTTCGAGC
>CAXSIB010000288.1:0-4735 GCA_964237095.1 uncultured Actinomycetales bacterium | reverse complement strand
CACGGGACCGTCGTGAACCAGAGCCGGGTGGGGGCCTGGGGCAGCTTCGCGACGTAGCCGCCGGACCGCTGCGCCGCGGTCGCCCGGTCCGGGTGGTCGCGCAGCAGCCGGCACTCGGCCCGGGCCGCGGGCAGCGCCGCCGACCAGGAGGGCGCCCGCTCGTGGTTCAGCGGGAGCGCGAAGGCCGTCGCGGTGACCGCACCGGCCGCGAGGACGACGAGCAGCGCGCGGCCGGGGACCCGGTGGCGGGTGGTCACCGTCTCGACGCCCATGAGCAGCACGGCCAGGCACAGCACCGACGGCGCGAGGCTGTAGCGCGACGCGAACGTCATGATGTGCCCGCCGGTCATGCCCGGGTTCCACCGCAGGTCGACGCTGGTCATGAACAGCGCCGCGCTCATCACGGTGGCCGCGAGGCCCGCCACCCACAGCCCCCGGCGTCCGGCCAGCGCCGTGCCGACCAGCGCCGCGACCAGCACCGCGGCGCCGACGACCACCGCCGCCCGGCCCAGGTGGATCGGCAGCTGCGGCCCGAGCAGGGCCGCGGTCGGCCCGCGGTACAGCCAGGCGTCCACCAGCTGGCCGGCCGTGGGCCGGACCAGGGTGCGCGTCAGGGTCGGGTGCAGCAGCGACGGGACCTGCGCGAGCAGCCCGAGCAGCAGCCCGAGCCCCGGGAGGTTGTCCCGCCAGCGCGGGAGGGCGACCGCGCGCAGCACCGCGAGCGGGAGGAACAGGCCGAGGAGCGGGTCGTTGCTGGCGCCGAGCAGCAGGATCAGCCCGGCCAGGACCCCGCCGGCCGCCCCGCGGCTGCGCCAGAGCACGGCCCAGAACGCGGCGGCCATGAAGTACCACTGGGCGTTGCAGGTGGAGGCGGCGACCTCCACGCCGGCCAGCGGGAAGAGTCCGACCGCCGCGCCGAGCAGCGCCCGCAGGCCGAGGGAGTGCAGGTGGCCCTCGCTCGCGACGACGACGAAGAACACGGCGACCGCGCACGCGAGCGCCCCGCCGAGGGCCATCACCGCGGGGGCGTCGGCGACGCGGACGTGGGCCCCGACCTCGGCGACCAGGCGGGGGTACAAAGACGCGTAGCCCGCGTAGGGCGCGAGCAGCTCGCGCAGCAGCGGGTGGGCGTAGGCGCCGTCGAGGAACTGCGCGCCGTCCTCGGCCCAGACGTTGTCCAGCGCCGAGCCCGGCTGGCGGGCCAGGTTGAGCGGGATGCTGGCGAGGCCGAGGACCACCCCGACGACCGCCGACCAGCGGCGGCCGGCCCCCGCCGCCGCGACGGGGGCGAACAGCGTCCGGTCCAGCAGCCGGCGGGCGGCGTCGAGCCGGCCACCCGGTGCGACCGGTTCGGCCGGGTCGGCCGCGACGGCGGCGGCCGGCCCGCCCGGCCGGCCCGGTGCGGTGGTGGCGATGGCGGTCAGATGTTGCCGGCGGCCACGGCGTCGGCGATCCAGGGGATCACCACGTCGAGCATGTCCGACAGCGTCGTGCGGGCCTCGTACCCGAGGACCTCGCGCGCCTTCGTCGTGTCGGGGATGCGCTTCTGCACGTCGTAGGTGAACGGGTCGTCGTGCACCACGTTCAGGGGGGCGCCCGGGCCCTTGATCTTCGTCCAGATCATCGCGGCGAGGTCCTCGACCGTGGTCGACTCCGCGGTGGACAGGTTGAAGTCGTTGTTGCGGGCGTCCGGGTGCTCGAGGGTCTCGACGATCCCGTACGCCAGGTCCAGGCCGTAGGTGTAGTGGCGGACCTGGCTGCCGTCGCCCAGCACGTGCAGCGGGTCCTGGCCCTTGATGACCTTCTGCACGAGGTCCGGGACCACGTGGCTCATCGCGAGCTTGACGTTGCCGGAGTCGATCTCGACATCGCCGAGGGCCCGGCTCTCCCCGGTGCCCACGCAGTTGAACGGGCGCAGGATCGTGAACGGCAGCTGGTACTGGTCCCACGCCGCGTGCGCGAAGTACTCCACCGCGAGCTTCTGGAACCCGTAGGAGCTCAGGGGCGGCGGGACGGCGCGCTCGTCGCCCTCGGCCGAGGGCCAGTGGGTGGTCGACTCGAAGACCATCGAGGACGACAGGTAGGTCATCTTCGACAGCCGGCCGCGGCCGCCGTCGTGGGCGGCGATCGCCGCGTCGGTCGTCGAGGCGATGATCCGCTCGTTCGTCGCGAGCAGGTCGTACGGGTAGGTGTGGAAGTAGGAGATGCCGCCGATGAGGGCCGCGCCCGCGATCAGGTGGTCGCAGTCCGACGCGAGGGTGGTCATCAGCTCGGTGTCGCGGGCGTCGCCGACGACGAGGGTGTAGTCGGGGTGGTTGTCGTAGGACTTCACGACCTTGCCGTACTTGGAGTAGTTGTCCACGCCGACGACGGCGTAGCCGCGGCGGAGGAGCTCCTCCACGACGTAGCCGCCGATGAAACCGGCGGACCCGGTGAGCAGGACCTTCTTCTGGCTCATGTGTTCCTCGTCTGGTCGGGGGCCGTCGTCGGCACGGTGTCACCCGTGTCCGTGGCCGGGTCGGTCGGGTGCGGGTCGGTCGGGTGGTGGTCGTCGCGGCCGAACGCGTACCGGTACCACTTGAGGTACTCGGGGAGCCACTTGCGGAGCTGGAAGTTCGACTCGCCGAGGGCCCGGTCGAGCCAGATGGTGGGGACCTCGGCGACCGGCCGGCGGGCCCGGCGCGCCTTGGCCGTCAGCTCGAGGCCGATCTCGAACCCGGCCCGGCTGTCGATCCCGACCTCGCGGACGAAGTCGGTGGAGTAGGCCTTGAAGGAGTTGGTCGCGTCGCGGGTGCCGACGCGGGCCAGGACGTAGAGGCTGCGCCCGGCCGCGCGGGACATCAGGCCCTTCAGCAGTGGGCCGCCCACCTGCTGGCCGCCCGGCATGTACCGCGACGCCGCCGCGATGACCACGCCGCGCTCGACGAGGCGGGTGAGCTCGTCGATCTGCTGCGGGTCGTCGCTGCCGTCGGACATCGTCACGACCGCCACCGGGGCCCGGGCGTGGTCGATGCCGAAGCGGATCGCGTTGGCCGGCCCGCGGCCGTAGGTGTTGAGGACCCAGCGCAGCTCGGGCCGCTCCGCCGCGTACTTCTCGACCACCGCGACGGTGGGGTCGTCGACGAGGTCGACGACGACCACCACCTCGACCGGGAGCTTCACGGCCTCGAACAGCCGGTCCAGCACCGGGACGACGGCGTCGCCCTCGAGGTACGCGGGAATGACCACCGAGACCCGGGGCTCGCCCGGGCCTACCGGTCCGACCGGCCCGAAGCCGGTCACACGACCACGCCGTGGCCGAGGACGTTCCACACGTCGGCGACCGGCTTGGTGGTCACGAGGTCGCGGTACTCCGGGTGCGGGGCGCCGACCACGAGGATGTCGGACCGCTCGAGGACCTCCTCCAGCGGGAGCAGGGAGTCGTCCACGGTCACGTACGGGTCGGTGGTGAGGACCCCGCCGGCCCGGAACGCGAGGATCCGCTTCAGCTTGTAGGCGAGGCTGGACCGGATGTCGTCCGAGCCGCCCTTGAACGCCATCCCGAGGATTCCGACGGTCGCGTTCGGCAGGTCGAAGCGCGCCTCGAGGCGGGCGACCACGTAGAGCGGCAGGCCCTCGTTGACGAGCATCGCCGAGTGGCCCAGGTTGAAGGTGTTGTTGCTGAAGGCCGCGAGCTGCATCGTGTCCTTGAACAGGCACGGGCCGGCCGCGAACCCCGCGCCGGGCATGTCCGCGGCCCGCGGGTAGTCCTCGCCGAGGGCGTGGCGGATGCGGTCGAAGTCCAGGCCGCGGTCGTTGGCCATCATGTAGAGCTGGTTGGCGGTCGCGAACTTGATGTACCGCCAGGTGTTGGTGAAGAGCTTCGCGAGCTCGGCCTCCTCGGGCTCGAGGTGCACGATCGACCGCGTCAGGTGGCCGAAGAGCTCCGCCGCGCGCAGGCGCCCCTTCTCCGACCGGGCGGACACGATCTGCGGCAGCGAGAACAGCTCCTCCATGGCCTTGCCCTCGGCGATGCGCTCCGGGCAGAAGGCGACCTCGACGTCGATCCCGAGGCCGGCGACGAGCCGCTCGACCAGCGCCGTGACCCCCGGGTAGACCGTCGACCGGAGGACCAGGAGCTGGCCGTCGTGCAGGTGCGGGGTGACGGCGCCGAGGGCCCGCGGGATCGCCGTCGGGTCCGGGTTGAGGTGCTCGTCGACCGGGGTGCCGATGACGACCACGACCGCCTCGGCCCCGGCGATGACCGCGGGGTCGGTGGTCGCGTGCAGCAGCCCCTCGGCGAGCACCCGTTCGAGCACGGGCGGCGCGTCGGGCTCCAGGAACGGCAGCCGGCCGGCGTTGACCATCTCCACCGCGGCGTGGCCGATGTCGTAGACGACGGTGCGCAGACCCCGGCTCGCGAAGGCGATCGCCAGCGGCAGCCCGACGTGGCCCGCCCCCCCGACGACGACGACGTCGGCCCGGATGCCGTCGGCGGGATCCCCGCCGCCCGCCCATGGGCTCTCGGTGCTCATGTGTGGCCTCCAGTCCGGTGTGCTCGCCAGGTCCGGTCGACCTGCGGCAGCTCAGGCTACGGCGGCGGACGCGGTGAGCCGAGCTGGCCCGCCGACGCGCCGCCGGGCGGCACCGTCCGAACCGGGCGTCACTCCCCGAGCAGGCCGAGGAGGTAGGTGCCGTAGCCGCTCTTGACCAGCTTCTCCGCGCGGGCCCGCAGGCCGGCGTCGTCGAGGAAGCC
>CAXSIB010000287.1:0-4772 GCA_964237095.1 uncultured Actinomycetales bacterium | reverse complement strand
GACCTGCACCCGGTCGCCATGGGGCCGTACAAGATCCAGACCTACAGCCACGACACCCGGATCGTGCTGATCCCCAACACCAACTGGGACAAGGCCACCGACCCGCTGCGCAGCCAGAACTTCGCCCAGGTCGTCTGCCAGATGAACGTCAACGAGAGCACCGTCGACAACGACCTGTTCTCCGACACCAACGGCGGCACCAACGCCATGTTCATCGACAACCCCATCCCCGGTGACATCCCGAAGGCGTCCTCCTCGCAGTTCGCGTCGCGGATCCTCGAGGCGGCGACGATCTTCAACTCCTACTACGCGGTCCAGCAGAACCAGCCGGCGCTGAAGAACCTCAAGGTGCGCCAGGCCCTGATCTACGCCCGCGACCCCGAGGCGTCGCTCAAGGCCGCCGGCGGCCCGCTGCTCGGCCAGGTCACGCAGAGCATCTCCCCGCCGGTGCTCAAGGGCTTCGACCCGACGCCGGTCTACTACCCCGACCTCGGCGTCAACGGGAACCCGGCCAAGGCCAAGCAGCTGTTGCAGGAGGCAGGGGTCACCAACCTCAAGGTCACGCTGCCCTACTCGAACAGCGGCGCCTCGGCGGCGGCGATCGTCGAGGTCGTGGTCCAGGCCTACGCGCGGGCCGGCATCACCCTGATCCCGAAGCCGCTGAGCCCGAACAGCTACTACACGACCATCGGGACCCTGTCGAACAAGTACGACCTCGTCTCGGTCGGGTGGGGTTACGACATCCCGGACGCGTCGACCATCTACCCGCCGCTGTTCCGGGGCGGGACGAACATCTACGACGGCACGGCCAACTACGGCCGGGTCAACATCCCGAGCCTCGACAAGCAGATGGCGGCTGCGCTGCGGCAGACCCCGGCGAAGGCCCTGCCGACGTGGCAGGCGGTCGACAAGTACCTCGTGACCAACGCCCTCGTGGTCCCGCGGTTCAACATCAAGACGATCCAGCTCGTCGGGACCAAGGTGAAGGGCGCCTACATCTCCCCGGTCCTGGGGACGATGGACATCACGAACGCCTACATCAGCAACAGCTGATGGCGCGGGTGGTGGTGCGGTCGCGACGGCTGCGCCACCACCCCGGTACGCCCTGCCCGCTTCACCCAGCGGCCGGCCCGGTCGGCGGCCGCACCGCCCCGCTCACCCTGGAGATCCGGTGCTCCGCTATCTGATCCGCCGTGTCGTCGGCGCCGTCGTCCTGCTGATCGTGGTCAGCGCGGTGACGTTCGCCATCTTCTTCGCGACCCCGACGAGCCCGGGCCAGCTCGCCTGTGGCAAGACCTGCACCCCGGCCCGGGTGGCGGCCATCAACGCCTCGCTCGGCCTGGACCGGCCGCTGGCCGAGCAGTACGTGACCTACATGAAGGACATCGTCACCGGCGCCACGTTCAACGCGGGCGCCGACGCCCCGCCGATCAAGTGCCCGGTCCCGTGCCTCGCGGTGTCCTTCCACACCAGCCAGACCGTCTCCTCCCTCATGGCGCAGACCCTGCCGGCGACCGTCTCGATCGCGGTCGGGGCCGGGATCATGTGGCTGGTCCTGGGCGTCGCGGTCGGGATCATCGCCGCCCTCACCCGGGGTCGCGCCCCCGACCGACTGCTCATGTCGGCGTCACTGATCCTCTACTCGGTACCGATCTACGTCCTCGGCCTGATCCTCGAGCTGCTCCTCGTGTACCAGTGGCCGGTGCTCCGGGCGCCTGGCTACTACTCGTTCCTCCACGACCCCGTCCACTGGTACCAGGGGATGCTCCTGCCCTGGATCACGGTCGCGCTGGTGTCCGCCGCCGGCTACTCGCGCTTCATGCGGGCGTCGATGCTGGAGACGCAGTCCGAGGACTACATCCGCACGGCCAAGGCCAAGGGCCTCAAGAACATCACCGTCACGATGCGGCAGGCGCTGCGCGGGGCGATCACGCCCGTGGTCACCCTGTTCGGCCTCGACCTCGCCTACCTGCTCGGCGGGTCGGTCATCGTCGAGCGGCTGTTCAGCGTCAACGGCATCGGCCTGCAGGCCATCCAGTCGATCAACGACGTCGACCTGCCCGTCATCATGGCGACCGTGCTCATCGGCGCGGTGTTCATCGTAGTCGCCAACATCGTCGTCGACGTGATCTACGCCGCGATCGACCCGCGGGTGCGGCTCTCGTGAGCCGTCGCCCGCCGCGGCTCCGGCCGCAGCCACAGTCACCGTCACCGTCACAGGTGAAGCCGACCAGGACACCCGAGAGGACGACGGACGCGTGAGCCTGCTCGAGGTACGGGACCTCTCCGTGCGCTTCCCCACCGAGGACGGCGTGGTGAACGCCGTGAGCCACCTCAGCTTCTCGGTCGAGAAGGGCCGCACCCTCGGGATCGTCGGGGAGTCCGGCTGCGGCAAGTCCGTGACCAGCCTCGCGATCATGGGGCTGCACCGGGGCGGTCGGGCGAAGCTGAGCGGGGAGATCGTGGTCGACGGCACCGACGTGGTCACCGCGTCGGACGAGGCCGTGCGGAGGATGCGGGGCGAGAAGATGGCAATGATCTTCCAGGACCCGCTGTCGGCGCTGAACCCCTTCCAGACCATCGGCAAGCAGATCACCGACGCCTGGTCGGTCCACCACCCCCGTCAGAAGGCGGCCGCGCGCAAGCGGGCGGTCGAGATGCTCGACCGGGTCGGCATCCCCAACCCGGACAAGCGGATCGACGACCACCCGCACCAGTTCTCGGGCGGCATGCGCCAGCGGGCGATGATCGCCATGTCGCTGGTCTGCAACCCGTCCCTGCTGATCGCCGACGAGCCGACCACCGCCCTGGACGTGACGGTGCAGGCGCAGATCCTCGACCTGATGCGGGACCTGCAGCGCGAGTTCGGCTCGGCGATCATCGTCATCACCCACGACCTCGGGGTCGTCGCGGAGATCAGCGACGACATCCTCGTGATGTACGCGGGCAAGTGCGTCGAGTACGGCTCCGTCCGCGACATCCTCAAGCGCCCCAACCACCCCTACGCCTGGGGCCTGCTCACGTCGATGCCCCGGATGGACAGCGACGTCAACGAGCGGCTCCGCGCGATCCCGGGTTCGCCGCCCAGCCTCATCAACCTGCCGTCCGGCTGCTCCTTCCACCCGCGCTGCACCTACAGCAGCCGCGTGCCGGGGGACCGGTGCGTGACCGAGATCCCCCAGCTGCGCCCCGCTGCCCAGGGCGGTGACCACGTCATGGCCTGCCACCTGGACGCGGCCGACCGGGTCCGGGTCGCCGAGACCGAGGTGGTGGCAGCCCGATGACGGCCGTCGCCGAAACCCCCACGCCCACCCCACTGCGAGGACCGACCCATGACTGAGACGACCGTGGCGGGAGCGACGGCGGCGGGCGCCGCCGCCGCCGCGAGCGACCCGCTGCTCCGGGTGCGCGGGCTGCAGAAGCTGTTCCCCGTCAAGCGCGGCATCCTGTTCCAGCACACGATCGGGCAGGTCCGCGCCGTCGACGGGATCGACTTCGAGATCAACCACGGCGAGGCGCTCGGCCTCGTCGGGGAGTCCGGCTGTGGCAAGTCCACGACGGGCCGCATGCTCGTCCGCCTGCTCGAGCCGACCGCGGGCTCGATCGAGTTCGACGGCAAGGACATCGCGCACTACTCGACGTCCCAGATGCGCCCGCTGCGCCGTGACCTGCAGATCATCTTCCAGGACCCGTTCTCGGCGCTGAACCCGCGCCACACCGTGGGCACCATCGTCGGGCAGCCGATGCAGCTGAACGACATCCACCCGGCCGGCGGCATCCGGAAGCGGGTGCAGGAGCTGCTGGAGACGGTCGGGCTGAACCCCGAGCACTACAACCGCTTCCCGCACGAGTTCTCGGGCGGGCAGCGCCAGCGGATCGGCGTGGCCCGGGCCCTGGCGCTCAACCCGAAGCTGATCATCGCCGACGAGCCGGTCTCCGCCCTCGACGTGTCGATCCAGGCGCAGGTCGTCAACCTGCTGCAGGACCTGCAGCGCGAGCGGGACATCGCGTTCGTCTTCATCGCCCACGACCTGTCCGTGGTGCGGCACTTCTCCCAGCGGGTCGCGGTCATGTACCTGGGGAAGATCGTGGAGATCGCCGACCGCGACGAGCTGTACCTGCGCCCGTTGCACCCGTACACCCACGCCCTGCTGTCCGCGGTGCCGGAGCCGGACCCCGACGCCGTGACCAAGCGGGAGCGGATCCGCCTCACGGGCGACGTGCCGAGCCCGCTCAACCCGCCGTCGGGCTGCCGCTTCCACACCCGCTGCTGGAAGGCGACCGAGAAGTGCTCGGTCGAAGAACCGCCGCTGGTCACCCCGACCGGCGTCGGAGCCGGCGCCGACCACCCGGTCGCCTGCCACTACCCCGAGGTGCGCCAGGTCATCTCCGCCGCCGCCGGCTGACGCTCCGTCAGCCGAGGGCGGTCCGCAGGAAGTCCAGCTGCAGGCGCAACAGGTTCTCCGCGACGGTCTCCGCGGTCGCGAGGTGGGTGATCCCGGACAGCGGCAGGAACGTGTGCGGGCGCCCGGCCTCCAGCAGCGCCTCGGACAGCGCGAGGGAGTGCGCGACGAGCACGTTGTCGTCGGCGAGCCCGTGGATGATCATGAGCGGTCGGCGCAGACCCGGGGCCAGGTGCAGCAGGTCGTTGCGGCGGTACACGTCCCCGTCGACATCGGGGTGGCCCAGATAGCGCTCGGTGTAATGGGTGTCGTAGAGCCGCCAGTCCGTCGGCGGGGCGCCGGCGATCGCCGCCGCGAACACCTCCGGTC
>CAXSIB010000286.1:0-4794 GCA_964237095.1 uncultured Actinomycetales bacterium | reverse complement strand
TCCTTCGCCGGCACCGTCCTGGCCGTCACCCACGACCGCTGGTTCGCCCGGTCCTTCGACCGCTTCCTGGTGTTCGGTGCCGACGGCGTGGTCCGGGAGGCCGACCAGCCGGTCTGGGACGAGGCCCGGGTGGCCCGCTCCCGCTGACCCCGGCGCGTGAGTCGGGTGCGACGATCCGGCGCCGGTCACACCGGCGGGGCCGAGCCGGTACCCTGGGACGGTTGCCGTCGGTGTGCAGACGGTGGGCCCGTGGCGATCCGCCGCGGGTGGGATGTCCGTGGTGTCCGCAGTCCTGCTGAGGATGCCGCCGTGACCGCCGCTGCCGACCGGTGCCCCCCGTCCGACGGGGGGCATGTCGATCCGAAGACCGAGAGGCCCTGCCCCGTGAAGACGTACAGCCCGAAGCCCGGCGAGATCGAGCGCCGCTGGCACGTGATCGACGCGGAGGACGTGGTCCTCGGCCGGCTCGCCACCCAGGCCGCGCAGCTCCTGCGCGGCAAGCACAAGGCGACCTGGGCCCCGCACGTGGACACCGGTGACTTCGTCATCGTCGTCAACGCCTCGAAGCTGGTGCTGACCGGCTCCAAGCGCGACCAGAAGATCGCCTACCGGCACTCCGGCTTCCCGGGTGGCCTGACCGCGGTCTCCTACACCCAGCTGCTGGCGAACAACCCGCGCAAGGCGGTCGAGAAGGCCGTCCGCGGGATGCTGCCGAAGAACACCCTCGGCCGGGCGATGAGCCGCAAGCTGAAGGTCTACGCCGGCCCGGAGCACCCGCACCAGGCGCAGCTGCCGCAGCCGTTCACCATCTCCCAGATCGCGCAGTGACCGCCATGACCTCTGAGCTCCCAGACAGGAACACCGTGCCGGACAGCGACGACGAAGCCCCCGAGACCATCGACGGCGTGTACTCGACCGACAGCTCGACGGCGACGCCGACGCCCTCGGCCCGCAAGTTCGTGCCGACGGTCGCGTCGCGCGCCACCGGCCGCCGCAAGGAGGCCGTCGCGCAGGTGCGCCTCGTCCCCGGCACCGGCCACTGGGTCGTCAACGGCCGCGAGCTGTCGGTCTACTTCCCGAACCGGGTCCACCAGCAGATCGTCAACGAGCCCTTCGCGACCCTGGAGCTCATGGGCTCCTACGACGTCATCGCCAAGGTCAACGGCGGCGGCATCTCCGGCCAGGCCGGCGCGATCCGCCTCGGCGTGGCCCGCTCGCTGAACTCCGCGGACGAGGAGAACAACCGGCCGGCGCTGAAGAAGGCGGGCCTGCTGACCCGCGACCCGCGCGCCGTCGAGCGCAAGAAGGCCGGGCTGAAGAAGGCCCGCAAGGCCCCGCAGTACTCGAAGCGCTGACCCGGACGGCCGGCGCGAGGGTGGCCGGCGCGGGACGGCTGTTCGGCACGGACGGGGTCCGTGGGTTGGCGAACGCCGACCTCACGGCATCCCTCGCCCACGACCTCGCGGTCGCGGCGGCCGCGGTCCTCGCCCCGGATCGGCCCGCCGGTCCCGCGAGCGGCCCGCGGCCGGTCGCGCTGCTCGGCCGGGACCCGCGGCCCTCGGGGGAGTTCCTCGAGGCTGCGGTGACGGCCGGGCTCGCGTCGGCCGGCGTCGACGTGGTGCGCCTGGGCGTGGTCCCCACGCCGGCGGTCGCCAGCCTCACGCGCTCGCGCGGGGCGGACTTCGCGGTGATGATCTCGGCGAGCCACAACCCCATGCCCGACAACGGCATCAAGTTCTTCGCGGCCGGCGGCGCCAAGCTGCCCGACGAGGTCGAGGACGCGATCGAGGCGGCCCTCGGCCGTCCGGGACCGCTGCCGGTCGGGGCGGCGGTCGGGCGGGTCACCACCGACCCCGGTGCCGGCGCGGCCTACGTCGAGGCGGCCCTCGCGACCGTCGGCACCTCCCTCGCCGGACTCCGGGTGGTCGTCGACTGCGCCAACGGGGCCGCCGCGGCCACCGCACCCGAGGCGTTGCGCCGGGCCGGAGCGCAGGTCGACGCGATCGGCGTCGCCACCGGCGGGGAGCACATCAACGACGGCTGCGGGTCGACCCACCTCGAGCCGCTCCGCGAGCGCGTCCTCGCGACCGGGGCGGACGTCGGGGTGGCCTTCGACGGCGACGCCGACCGCTGCCTCGCCGTCGACGCCGAGGGTCGCGTGGTCGACGGCGACACGATCCTCGCGGTGCTCGGCATCGGGCTGCACGAGGCGGGCCGGCTGCCCGGGAACGTCGTCGTCGCCACCGTCATGAGCAACCTCGGCCTGGCCCGTGCGCTGACCGCCGCCGGCATCGAGCTGCTGCGCACCGACGTCGGGGACCGGTACGTGCTCGAGGCGATGCACCGCGGCGGCCACGTCCTGGGCGGTGAGCAGTCCGGGCACGTCGTGCTGCTCGAGCACGCGACCACCGGCGACGGCATGCTCACCGCGCTCCACCTGCTCGCCCGGATGGCCGCGACCGGCCGTTCCCTGGCCGACCTCGCCGCGGTCCTCACCCGCCTCCCGCAGGTCCTGCTCAACGTCCGCGGCGTCGACCGCTCGCGGGCCGCCACCGACGGCGGGGTCGCCGAGGCCGTCGCCGCCGCGCAGCGCGCGCTCGGCGAGGACGGCCGGGTGCTGCTCCGCCCGTCCGGCACCGAGCCCGTCGTCCGGGTCATGGTCGAGGCCCCCACCGCGGAGCAGGCCACCGACGTCGCCGCCGCGGTGGCCGCCGTCGTCCGCGACCGCCTCGCCCTGGCGTAACCCGACTCGGAGGCTCGGCCGGCAGGTCCGACGGCACGCAGGGTCGCTGTCTACGCTGCCCCCAGACGAGCGCCGGGCCGGACCGGTGCGCAGGGAGGTACCACCGCATGACCCAGCCGCCACGGACGACCGGCAGCCGGCCCGGCACCGCACCTGCCGCCCCCGTCCCGCCGAAGGCGGCCAAGGCGTCGAACGCGGAGGCCCGCGCGGTCCGGATCGCGGCCGCGAAGGCGGAGCGCGAGCGGAAGGCCCGCACGGCCAAGCTGCGCAACCTCGCGATCGCCATCGTGGCGGTCGTGGTGGTCGCGGTCGCGGCGGTCGTGATCGCCACCCGGCACAGCAGCTCGTCCTCCGCGGCAGCGGCGGTGCCGACCGGCCTGACCGCGGTGACCGCGCCGAAGGGGATCACCGGCGCCGTCTACGGACCGGCGACCGCGCCTGTGACCATCACCCTGTTCGAGGACTTCCAGTGCCCGTACTGCGAGCAGCTCGAGACCGCGACGGGGACCGAGTTCACCTCCCTGGCCGACCAGGGCAAGGTCCGCATCGTCTACTCCATGGTTTCGTTCCTGGACGTCAACTCGAAGAACAAGTACTCATCCCGGTCCGCCAGCGCCTGGTACTGCGCGCCCCAGGCCAGCCGGAAGGCCTTCCACACCTACCTGTACGCGCACCAGCCCAAGGAGGACACCGCCGGTCCGACCGACGCGGCGCTGATCGCGGGCGCCAAGACGATCGGTATCTCTTCCCCTGCTTTCAGCCAGTGCGTCACCGACAACCGGTACTCGAGCTTCGCCACCGGCACCCAGACCACGGCGATGTCCGCTGTGGCCAGCGTCGGGACGCCGACGATGTTCGTCAACGGCCAGGTCTACCCGGGCTCTCAGAACCTGACTCCCGTGCAGCTCGACCAGATCGTGGCGCAGGAGTCGGCCAAGGTCGGGGCCTCCAACTGACCGACTGACCGCGGCCACTGACCGCCGACTGACCGCGGCGGACCGGACGAGGCGCCCGCAGCGGGTCGGTCAGCCCGGTCGGCGCTTCGACAGGCTCGCCAGGTAGTCGTTGTAGGCGTTGAGCTCGGCGTCGCCGTCGGCGTCGGCGCGGCGGTCGTGGCGCCGCGCCGCGGCCTCGTCGGAGCGGATCCACTGGAACAGCAGGGCGATCGTCACCAGCACGAGCGGGATCTCCCCGAATCCCCAGGCCAGGTTGCCGCCCAGGTGCTGGTCGCCGAGCAGGTCGGTGTTCCACGGGACGGCCAGCTCGCTGTACCAGGTGCGGGCCAGCACGACCGTCGACTGGGTGAGGGCGATCGCGAAGAACGCGTGGAACGGCGCGGCCGCGAGCATCAGCACCAGGCGGGCCAGGTGGGGCAGGCGGACCGGGGAGTGGTCGACGCCGCAGATCGTCCAGTACAGGAGGTAGCCCGCGAACAGGAAGAACAGGTTCATCACGACGTGGCCCACGTGGCCCGCCATCAGCGTCGCGAACAGCGGGGAGAAGTAGAGCCCGTAGAACGACGCGATGAACAGGACGAACCCGAACACGGGGTGCCCGATCAGCTTCGCGAACCGGGAGTTCAGCAGGGCCACGAGCCAGTCGCGCAGTCCGCGGCAGCCGGCCGGGGCGGGCCCGAGCGCCCGCAGGGCCAGGGTGATCGGGGCGGCCAGCACCATCGGGATCGGCGCCAGCATCGACAGCAGCAGGTGCTGGGCCATGTGGGCGCTGAAGAGCACCGCGGAGTAGCGGCCGAGGCCCGAGCAGGTGGTGATCGCCACGATCGACCAGCCGGTGACCCAGAGGACCGTCCGCCGCACCGGCCAGTGGTCCCCGCGGCGGTGCAGCCGCACGGCCCCGACCAGGTAGAGGGTCACGGCGACGACCGCGAGGGTCGAGAACACCGGGTCGTACCAGGAGTCGAACAGCAGCCGGGACAGGGTGGCCGCCGCAGGCGTCGGCTCGTCGAGCAGCAGCTGCACCGGTGAGGTGTCGGTGATCGGCACGGCCGGGGTGGGGGTGCGAGACAGCGCGACCGCGATCCCCACGGTGAC
>CAXSIB010000285.1:0-4818 GCA_964237095.1 uncultured Actinomycetales bacterium | reverse complement strand
GGGTGAGGAACATCTTCATCTGCGCGGGCGTGGTGTTCTGCGCCTCGTCGAGGATGATGAACGCGTCGTTCAGCGTGCGCCCGCGCATGTAGGCCAGCGGCGCCACCTCGATGACGCCCGAGGTCATCAGCCGGGCGATCGCCTCGGGATCGACCATGTCGCGCAGCGCGTCGTAGAGCGGGCGCAGGTAGGGGTCGATCTTCTCCGACAGCGTCCCCGGCAGGTACCCGAGACGCTCGCCGGCCTCGACCGCGGGGCGGGTCAGGATGATGCGGGAGACGGTCTTGGCCTGCAGCGCCTGGACGGCCTTCGCCACCGCGAGGTAGGTCTTGCCCGTGCCGGCGGGCCCGATGCCGAACACCAGCGTGTGGGCGTCGATCGCGTCGACGTACCGCTTCTGGTTGATGGTCTTGGCCCGGATCGTCCGGCCCCGCGAGGACAGCACGTTGCGCGTCAGCACCGCCGACGGCTGCTCCCCGCCGCGGTCGTGCACCATCGCCGCGCTGCGGCCCACCGCGTCGGCGGACAGGGCCTGCCCGCTGCGGACGACGGTGACCAGCTCGTCGAAGAGCCGCTCGACCATGGCCACCTCGGCCGGGTCGCCGTAGACGGTGACCTCGTTGCCGCGGACGGAGATGGTCGCGGTGAAGGAGTCCTCGATGACCCGGAGGTACTCGTCGCGGGCGCCGAGCAGGCTCACCGCCGGGACGCTCGTGGGCAGGGAGATGACGATGCGCCGGTTGCCGCCGGGCCGCTCGGACCCCGTCGACGCGCTGAGCCGCGCGGGCCCGCCGTCGGATCTGGCCCCCCCGGGCGCACCGGCCCGGCGGACCGGGCCCGGGCGCTGCTCGGCGCGCGCGCGGTCGGGGCGCTGGTGGTCAGGACGCTGGTGGTCAGGACGCTGGGCGGACGGACTGCTCTGACTCGGCATGGGACGGCCGCGGGGGCCTCGGGTACCTCTCGGGAGCGGGACGGGCTGCTGCCCCGATCGTAACCGGGGGGTGTCGGCGCGTGCAGGGACATGGGCCGGCCCGCCGGCAGCATCCGACCGGCCGGTCCGCGGCGGACGCCGACGGGCGCCCGACCGGTCAGCCCGGCGGCCAGCCGAGGTCCCGCCCGCCGAGGACGTGGGCGTGCACGTGCGGGACGCTCTGCCCCGCGGCGGGGCCGGTGTTGACGACGAGGCGCCAGCCGCCAGCCGCGACCCCCTCGGACTCCGCGACGCGCGTCGCCAGGGCGACCAAGTCGAGCAGCGCGGCCGGGTCGCCGGCGCTGAGCGCGGCCAGGGTCGGCCAGGGCCGGCGGGTCACCACCAGGACGTGCACCGGCGCCTGCGGGGCCACGTCGCGCAGGGCGACGCAGAACTCCGACTCGGCGACGACCTCGCCCGGGACGTCCCCGGCGATGATCCGCTCGAACAGCGTGGGACCGGCCGGCGCGGGGCCAGCGGGCGCGGGACCGGCCTGCGGGGTGGGCACCCGGTCATCCTGCCGCTCAGATGCGCAGGTAGGAGGCGCCGTTCATGTCGAGGACGGCGCCGCTGGCCCACTGGGACTCCGCGGACGCCAGCCAGAAGACCGCACCGGCGATCTCCGCGGGCGTCGCGATCCGGTCGAACGGGCTCTGCGCGCGGATCGCGGCCGCCCGCTCCGGGTCGTCGTGCAGCCGCGCCATCGGGGTGTCGACGAAACCGGGGGCGACGGTGGCGACCGCGATGCCGAGCGGGGCGAGGGCGACGGCCATCGACTGCCCGAAGGAGTTGAGCGCCGCCTTGCTCGACCCGTACGCGGGCATGTCGGGCTCCCCGCGGAACGCCCCGCGGCTGGAGACGTTGACCACCCGGCCGGCCGCGGACCGCGCCAGGTGGGGCACCGCCGCGAACGTGAGGTGCGCCGGGGCGAGCAGGTTCACCGCGAACGTGGCCGCGAACGCCGCCGACCAGTCCTCGAAGGACGTCGTCCGGGGCGGGTGCGCGAGGGCGACCGCGGCGTTGTTCACCAGCACGTCGAGCCCGCCGAGCGCGGCGGCGGCGGCGTCGACGACGGCGGGGGCGGTGAGGGGGTCCGCGAGGTCCGCCGGCACGAGCACGTGACCCGCGCCGGGCAGCGCGGCGAGGACCGCCGCCGCCCGCTCGGCGGAGGCCGGGTTCGCCTGGTGGGTGACGGCGACCCGGTCACCGGCGGCCGCGAACCGCTCGGCGATCGCGCGCCCGATCCCGCCGGCTCCGCCGGTCACGAGCACCGCCCGGCCGGTCGCGACCGCGTCCCCCCCGAGCCCGGTGTCGGGTGTGCTCACCGGAACGCGTCGCGGATCCGGGAGAACAGGCCGTGGTGGCCCGCGTCGCCGGCCTCGGAGACCTCGCCCGAGGGGCTCTCCTCGCCGCGGACCCGGGCGAACTCCCGGAGGAGCTCCTCCTCGCGGTCGTCGAGCCTGGTCGGCACGAGCACGTCCATCGCGACGACGAGGTCGCCGCGGCCGCCGCCGCGCAGGCGGGGCACGCCGAGGCCGGGGAGGGTGACCTGCTGGCCGGGCTGGGTGCCCGGCCGGACCTCGACCGAGCGGGGGCCGTCGAAGGTCTCCAGGTCGAGCGACGCCCCGAGCGCCGCCGCCGTCATCGGCAGCCGCATCGTCGCGTAGAGGGTGTCGTCGCGGCGGGTGAACACCGGGTGCGGCCGGACGACGGTCTCGACGTACAGGTCGCCGGCGGGGCCGCCGCCGGGGCCGGCCTCACCCTGGCCGGTGAGCTGGATCCGGTTGCCGTCGTCGACCCCGGCGGGCACGTCGATCTCGATGGTCCGGCGCGAGCGGACCCGGCCGTCACCGGCGCACTCCGGGCACGGGCGCGGGATGACCGTCCCGAAGCCCTGGCACTGCGGGCACGGCCGGCTCGTCATGACCTGGCCGAGGAACGAGCGCTGCACCGAGCTGATCTCGCCGCGGCCGCTGCAGACGTCGCAGGTGCGGGTGGTGGTGCCCGGCGCGGTGCCGGCGCCCTCGCAGGTGCTGCAGAGGACGGCGGTGTCCACGGCGACCTCGCGGTGCACGCCGTGGACGGCGTCGGCGAGGTCGATGTCCACGCGGAGCAGGGCGTCCTGCCCGCGCCGGGTCCGCGACCGGGGGCCGCGCCCGCCGCCGGGCTGCCCGCCGCCGCCGAAGAACGCGTCGACGATGTCGGAGAAGTCGAAGCCCTGGCCCGCCCCGCGGTCCGCGCTCGGGCCGGCCGGGTCGCCGCCGAGGTCGTAGGTCTGCCGCTTCTGCGGGTCGGACAGCACCTCGTAGGCGCGGGTCACGTTCTTGAACCGCTCCTCGGTGTCGGCACCGGGGTTCACGTCGGGGTGCAGCTCGCGGGCGAGCTTGCGGTAGGCCTTCTTGACCTGGTCGGGTGAGGCCTCGCGGTCCACGCCCAGGACGTCGTAGTAGTCCACGCTCATGCGCTGGTGCCGGTCCTCACGTCGTAGGTGCTGGTCGGACGGCCGCCGCGGTGCGGGTCACGCGATCGGTCGCGGTGCGGTCCGGGACCGGGCCGGCTCAACCGGTGTCCAGGAGGCGGCCGACGTAGCGGGCGACCGCGCTGACCCGCCCGATCGTGGCCGGGTAGTCCATCCGGGTGGGCCCGACGACGCCGAGGCGCGCCACGCTCGCCCCGGCCGGCCCGTAGTCCGACGAGATCACCGAGGTCGACGTGAGCTCGACGTTCTCCGCGCCGATCCGGACGGTGACGACGCCGGACTCCGCCACGATGTCGCTGCCCTCGCCGAGCAGGCGCAGCAGCACCATGTGCTCCTCGAGGGCCTCCAGCACCGGGGCGACCGCGGCCGCGAAGTCCTGCCCGGAGCCGAAGCCGGCGACGTTCGCGGCCCCGGCGACGGCGACGCGCTCCTCGGCCCGCGAGGCGAGGGCCTCGAGCAGCGTCGAGACCACGGCGTCGGCCAGCGGCCGGTCGGCCACGGCGAAGGTCTCGTCCACGGTGGCGACCGTCGACACCGCCTCGGGCAGCCGCTTGCCGACGACGGCCGCGTTCAGCTTGGCCCGCAGCTCCCCGACGAGGGCGTCGGACAGGTCGCCGGGCACCTGGACGACGCGCTGCTCGACGCGGCCGGAGGAGGTGATGAGGACCAGCAGGAGGCGGTCCCCGCCGACCGCGACCAGCTCGACGTGACGCACCTCGGACCGGCTCAGCGACGGGTACTGGACGACCGCGACCTGCCGGGTGAGCTGGGCGAGCAGGCGCACGGTCCGCCCGACCACGTCGTCGAGGTCGACCGCGCCGTCCATGAAGCGGTCGATCGCGCGGCGCTCCCCGGTCGACAGCGGCTTCACCGCGGACAGCCGGTCGACGAACAGGCGGTAGCCCTTGTCCGTGGGGATCCGCCCGGCGCTGGTGTGGGGCTGGGTGATGTAGCCCTCCTCCTCCAGCACCGCCATGTCGTTGCGGACGGTGGCGGGGCTGACCTCGAGGGCGTGGCGCTCGACCAGCGCGCGCGACCCGACGGCCTCGCGGGTCTCGACGTAGTCCTCCACGACGGCGCGGAGCACCGCGAGCTTGCGGTCGTCGAGCATGCGGCACCTCCTGCGGCGGGTCCCGGCGGTCCGGGATCGGGGACGGGTCGGCGGGCGGGAGCGGGATCGATCGGGCCGCGGACGCCGACGTTGGCAGTCCGTCCCTGAGAGTGCCAGCCTACGACGGCCGTCCGGGGGGTCGGGGTGTCGGCGACCGTCCCGCGGCCGTCGGGACCTAGCGTGCGGCCGGTGGACCGGGACGGGCGCGGCGGCAGGAGCAGCGGGGTCGACCGGCTCGGCGCGAGCGGCGGGGCGGGC
>CAXSIB010000284.1:0-4835 GCA_964237095.1 uncultured Actinomycetales bacterium | reverse complement strand
TCCGGCGACCCCGCCGGCTCCACGCCGCCGGCGCCCCGGCCGCGGCGATCGCAGCCACCGTCGGGGTGAGCGTCCCCACCGTCCGCCGCGACCTGAGACTCGCCCGGGCCCGACCGGAGCCGGTGGTCGGCAGCGGCGTGGTTAGGTCAGCTGCCTAGACACTCTGTGATGGGCAAGGATGCAGAAGATCGTCGGATCTGCCACCGTGCTCGGCGGTTCACCGCCCTGCTGCCGGGTGGTTCGGCCCGACGCGTTGAGGGGCTGCCATGCGATTCCGGGACACCACCCCGAGAGGGGTGCGGATGACCGCCGGACCTGCGGTCGCAAGCGGGAGGCGCCGGTGAGCTCCCCGGACGCCGACCCGGCCGGGGAGCTGACCCGCACGCTCGCGGGTCTCGCCGCAGGAGGCGGTGACGACCAGCCGGTGTCCGCCGCTCGGCAGGTGCTGGTCGTCGACGACGAGGCGGGGATGCGCCTGGTCCTGGGCCGGGTCCTGGCCCGGCTGGGGTACCGGGTGCTGCTCGCCGACACCGTCGCGGCGGGAATCACCCAGCTCGCCGAGCACCCGGATCTGGACGCGGTGATCGCCGACGTGACGATGCCGACCGTGACCGGGCTGGACTTCGCCGCCGCGGTGATCGAACACCACCCGGGCGTGCCGATCCTCTTCCTGACCGGCGGCCCGACCGCCTCCGGTGCCCTCGACGACCCACTGATCGGGCTGGTGTCGAAGCCGGTCGCGATCGCCGACCTGCGGACCCAGCTCGCGGAGCTCATCGACCGCGCCGACCAGACCGCGACGAGTACTGCGTCCCCGGACAGCCCGGCGGAGCAGTCCGCCGCCGGCGGGGGGCCGGTGATCGGGCACCGCGGCCGGCGGATCGAGCCCGGCGGCCGGCTGGGCATCCTGCCGGAGCTGGACCAGACGACCGCGACGTGGGCGGCGGTCGCCGGCCTCGCGGGGATGTCGGGGGCGCCGCGCGACGCGGGGGCGACCGGGTTGTCGGCGGTGCCCGGGGCGGTGGAATCCACGCGGCTGGCGAGCCTGGGGCTGTTCGCGGCGGGGGTCGCGAACGAGGTCAACAACATGCTCGCGGTGGTGGCGATGCGGGCGGACCCGCTCGCCGAGGGCGAGGACGGGCAGCCGCCCACCGCGGCGGCCGCGGAGGACCTCGCGGCGATCACCGCCGCGGCGGTGCGGGCGTCGGGGCTGGTGCAGCAGCTGATGCTGTTCGCCGGTCAACGGACGATCGACCGGGGGACGGTCGACGTGGCCGGACTGGTGGAGGACCTGCGCCCCCGCCTGGACGACATCGCCGGCGGCCCCGGCGTCGTCGCCTGCTCGGTCGAGGGAGTACCCGCGATCACCGCGGACCACGAGCACCTCGAGCGGGTCGTGCTCAACCTGGTCCGCAATGCCCTCGAGGCCACCGCACCCGCCGCGGGCGGTGCTCTCGCGGGCGCCGGTGGAGCGGCGCGGGTACGGGTGCGGGTCGCGCCGGCCCCGCTCGGGGACGGCGCACCCGGCATGGTCCTCGAGGTCGTGGACTCCGGGCGGGGGATGACCGAGGAGGTACGGACGCGGGCGGTGGAGCCGTTCTTCCGGGCCTACACCAGCGCCGGCGGCGCCGGTCTCGGGCTGGCGATCGTGTACGGGATCGTCACCCAGCACGGGGGCCGCCTGGACATCGACTCCGCTCCCGGCCACGGCACCACGGTGCGGGTCACCCTCCCGGCCGACCCGGACGTGGCCGTGCCGGAGGGGTTCGACACGGTCGCCGGCCGGCGGTGATCTCTGGCGCAGGCGGTCACCCCCGAGCGGCTGGACCGCCGGACGCCACCAGCGGCCCGTCCCCCGTGGCCGACACCGGGCTCTGGTGGCGGCCGAGGGCCTCCCCCACGGCGACCCCGGTCTCGGCGTAGGCGATGAGGTCGGCCAGGACCCGGCGGATCTCCGCGGCCCGGACCGGCTTCTCGAGGAGGCGAACCAGGGGGTGGGCCAGCAGGGTCGCGTCCCCGGGACTCCCGGTCACGAACAGGACCGGGACCCCGGGGTGGCGGACCAGGACCTCGGTGGCGAGGGCGGTGCCGGTCATGGCGGGCATCGCGATGTCGGAGACCACCGCGGCCACCCCCGGGTCGAGGGCCAGGGCCGCGAGCGCGGTGACGCCGTTCTCGGCGAGGAACACCTCATACCCGCAGCGGACCAGGGCCCGGCCGAGGACGACGCGCAGGGCGGAGTCGTCGTCGACCACGAGGACCCGCCGGCGCCGCTGCGGCCCCGCAGCCGGCCCGGGCCCGCCAGCGCCGTCAGCGGCGGGTGTCACAGGTCTGCGGCCGGTCGCCGAGGGCGTCGTTGGCGCCGTCGGCCCACACCGGTGCCAGGGCCTCGGCGACGGTGATCCCCAGGTCCACCGCCCGCCCGGTCCCCGGGACCTCCTCCCGGTGCTGCGCGGACAGCCAGTGCAGGGCGCTGACCGATCCGTCCAGGTGGAGGCGGTCGGCCTGGGCGAGCATCGACCGGGCCGCGATCGCGGTCAGCAGCTCCGCGTCGAGCAGCTGCCCTTCGGTGAGCGGGCCGGGAGTGACCCGGTACAGGTCCAGCGCGCCGAGCTGGACGTCGCCGGCGTGGAGGGGGAAGGAGAACAGCGCCCGCACCCCGCGGGCGCGGGCGTGCCCGGCGTACACCGGCCACCCCGGCGGGTGGAAGCGCTCCAGTTCGGGGACCAGAACCGGCTGACCCGTGCGGACCGCCTCACTGCACGGTCCCTGCCCGAGCGACACCTGCAGGTCCGCCAGCTCCCCGGCGAGGGCGTCGGTGCCGTGGACCACGATCTGGTGCTGACGGCCCCCGATGAGACACATCCCCGCCCCGGACACCCCGAGCTGGCGGACGCTCACCTCACACACCCGTTCCACCAGCGGGGTCGCCGGGTCCCCGGCGGTGAGCAGCGTCAGCAGCTGCTGCTGGCGGGTGCGCACCTCGGTGACCGGCGGCCGGACCGCGGGGACGACCTGGGTGTCGCCGAGCCCGGTCCGGTACCCGTGTCCGGTCCACCGCTGGTCGGGTGACCCCGAGAGGGGACTGACGGGCGGCACGGCGTCTCCTCGCGATCCTGGACCACGCGGTCCGTCCAACGGTGTGTGATCACCGTTGCACAGGTGGTGCTCAGGAGGAGGTCGCGGCTCGGTCCGGTGTACGGCCCTCGGGTCACCGATCGGCCGCGCCGCCGGACCCCCTGTTCGCGGGAATGATCAACCGACTACGGTGACCTGAGGTAGTCGATCAAGTTCGATGAGTCATCTGACGGATCGTTGCCTCGACCCACCCGGTCCTCGTGGGAGCTGTCGCCGCGCGGCTGACCCGCGCGGCTGCCGATCCGCCGTGCCGGAGGACCCCCGTGTCGACCACCCGCATCCGCAGTGCACCGGTCGTGGACTACGCCTGGCAGTCCTTCGCCGCGTGCCGGGGCACCGCCCCGGAACTGTTCCTCGGCCCGGACGAGGAACGGGTCCGCGACCGGGTCCGCCGGGAACGCCTCGCGATCCGGGTGTGCGCCGACTGTCCGGTCCGCCCCGAGTGCCTCGGCCACGCCCTGCAAGTCCCCGAACGGCACGGGATCTGGGGCGCGACCACTCCCGAACAGCGCTCCGCCCTCGGCCGTACCGCCTGACGAACACCGGGCAGCAGCCGTTCGACCCGGTCGATCTGCCGTGACCGCCACCGACGTCCACCCCGCCACGGTCACCGCCGCCGCCACGGCACCGGCGACCCAGTCGTGGTGGGACCACCTCGGCGTCGAGGCTCGGGAGACCCACCTGCCGCCCTGATCACCAGCGGAACCAGCGGAACGGGCAGGGCGCTCGTGCTCGCGCCGCACGCCGGCGGCTCCCGGGCCGCGGTCACCGGGCAGGACCCCGAGATCTTCCGCCCGCGCGCGGGCGGAGCCGCCCGTCGATGTCCTGGTGCTGGCCGCGGACCCGGGTCCTCTCGCCGACACCGACCGGGTCGTGACCATGGGGACAGGCACGACCCGCGGACGGGCCGCCGCCGGGGTGACCGCGGCCCCACTCGGTGCGCTGCCGGCGATGACGCCCCCACCGGCCCGCGAGCTCGCGCCGCGGCGCATCCGGGTGGACGCCGCTAGCCCAGGCGCCATCGAGACCCCGATCTGCGCCACGTCCGGCGCCTCACCCGAGGCGGTGTCGCAGACGCTCGAGGACCTCGGATCGCCGATCCCGGTCGGGAAGGTCGGGCGTCCCGGGGACGTGGCCGAGACCGTGGCGTCCTCGCCTCCGACCAGGCGTCCTCCCTGCCGGGTCTGCAGGTCGTGGTCGCCGGGGTGCGGGGACCGTCCGCCCGAGGACCGCTGCGCCTGACTCCGCGACGACGGCGCGCTGGGCTGATCGCGGTCAGAGGCCGACGGGCGTACCGGGGCGGTGGCCGCGGGTGAGGAGTTCGGCGGGTGGGCCGGGGCGGGCGAGCAGGAAGCCCTGCCCCAGTGGGGCGCCCAGGCGACGGAGCTCGTCGAGCTCGGCGGGGGTCTCGATGCCCTCGGCGATGAGGGTGGCCCCGACCTCGGCGGCGAACCCGATGAGCGCGCGGGCGACGGCGCGGCGGGCGGGGTCGGTGTCGATGCCGCGGACGAAGGCGATGTCGAGCTTGATGAGGTCGGGTGCGAGCTCGGCGAGGTGGTGCAGGCCGGCGAACCCGGACCCGGCGTCGTCGATGGCCAGGCGCAGCCCGCGGGCCCGCAGCCCGGCGAGGGCGTGGACGATCGTGGAGTAGTCGACGACCCGGTCGTGTTCGGTGAGTTCGAGGACCACCCGGTGCA
>CAXSIB010000283.1:0-4842 GCA_964237095.1 uncultured Actinomycetales bacterium | reverse complement strand
TCCTCCACCGCGCACATGCGGGCCCCGGTCGACTTCGACGACCTCCACTTCCACCGCCGGGCCTATGACCCCCAGCTGGCCTACGCCCAGTCCAAGACCGCGAACAGTCTCTTCGCCGTCGAGGCCACCCGGCGGTGGCAGGCCGACGGGATCGTCGCGAACGCGGTCAACCCCGGCGGGGTGGCCACCGGGTTGCAACGACACCTCAGCGCCGCCCAGCGGGCGTCCCTCGACGCCACCGAAGCCGCCGGGGTCTTCACCTGGAAGACCCCCGAACAGGGGGCGGCCACCACCCTCGTCGCCGCGGTCTCCCCGGAGTTCGCCGGTGTCGGCGGCCGCTACCTCGACGACTGCCGGGAGGCCTACACCGTGCCCGACGACGCCCTGCTCGCCGACCACCCCCATGCGGTGAAGCAGTGGGCGTTGGACCCGGCCGCCGCTGACCGGCTCTGGCGCGTGTCCCTCGACATGGTCAGCTGACCGCCGGGTCGCGCGGCCAGCTGCGCCGAGGTGCGAACCGGCCACTACCGCTCACCCGGCTGGCGTTCAACAGCCAGTCCCGCCGCGTTGACCTGCTGCCGCGGTGCATACCTCACTTGCCGACCAAGAACCGTGCGGGTTGCATCGGGTGGGGTCACTCGTGGCTGGGCGGCGAGGGCCGTCGGGGTTGGTCAGCTGCGGGTCTCCCCCGGCGGGGGCGGGACAGCTGGGAGCTCAGCCCGTCCGGTGCGCGCCGTCGGTGAGGCGGAGCAACGTGTAGGCGGCGAGGGTCGCGCTGTCGACGATGTGGCCGGCGGCGATCATCCGGGTGAACTCCTTGGTGGGGACGTGTCGGGCGACCATGTCCTGCTCGGTGGGTTCCCGTTCCGCGCGGCCGGCGGTGAGCTCGGTGGCCTCGAAGACGTCGAAGCCCTGACTGCAGAAGCCGTAGGAGGTGTGGAGGTGGCCGAGGTGGCGGAACCGGGCGGCGCGCAGGCCGGTCTCCTCCCGCAGCTCCGCAGCGGCCAGCTCGACAGGTGATCCGGTGGTGGAACCGGCCCACGATCCCTGCGGGAACTCCCATGCCCGCCGCCGGGCGGGGTAGCGGTACTGCTCGACCAGCCACACGCCGTGCTCGTCGTGGGCGATGATCACCGCGAAGTCCGGCTTGTCCACCACCCCGTACATCCCGACCGAGCCGTCGTCGCGGCGGACCGCGTCTTCCCGGACACTCATCCACGCGTTCCGGTACACCTCACGGCTGCTGACCTGCTCCACCGGTGGACGGTAGTGCTCCTGACCGAGGGCAGGTTGGCTGTGCAACGTAGACGGCGGCGGAGTCCGTTTCGGCGCTGGGCATGTCGACGGTCAGAGCACGGTGCCCAGCCGCCTCCAATGCCCGGACCAGCCGACGGCGGACAGGTCGTGCCGTGCACCACGACGACGTCGACCACAACACCCCCTCCCACGGGTGTGGCTCAGCCGATCACAGCAGCCGCCGGAGCCGGAATGTGGTGACCGCTCGGCGGGGGGCCGTCAGCGTCGGCGGTGGGCGGGGTCGAGGGCGCGGGTTCCGTACTGCCACATGGTGTCGGCGATGGTGACCGTCGATCCGGGCGCGACGATCTCATCGATGCGGTCCAGGACGTCGTCGGACAGGTCGACGCCGTCGGCGGTGAGCGAGCCCTCGAGCTGGTCGAGGGTCCGCGGGCCGATGAGCACGGTGGCGACCGCAGGGTGTCGGGCGACGAACGCGGTGGCCAGCTGCGGCAGGGTGAGCCCGGCCTGGTCGGCGAGCGCGGCAAGGGCGTCGGCGGCGGCGAGCTTGCCCGCGTTCCCGCCGGCCGTCGGGTCCATCCGGCCGCCGCGGTGGCCGGCCGCGGCCGCATCGGCGGTGGCCCCGGTGCGGTAGCGGCCCGACAGCCAGCCCCCGGCGAGCGGTCCGAACGCGAGGACCCCGATGCCGAGGCGGCGGCAGGTGGGCAGCAGGTCGTACTCCACGGCCCGGTTGAGGATGGAGTAGGGCGCCTCCTCGGTGCGGAACACCCCGTGTCCGCGGCGTTCGGCGAGCCCGTGGGCCTCGGCGATCTGCGACGGGGGCATCTTCGAGGTCCCGAACGAGCGGATCTTCCCCGCGGCGACCAGGTCGGTGAGGGCGTGGAGGGTCTCGTCGATGTCGGTGTTCGGGTCCGGTGCGCCGAGTTCGTACACGTCGATCCGGTCGGTCCGCAGCCGACGCAGCGACCCCTCGACCGCGCGGGTGATCCAGCGACGGGACCCGCCGCCGTGGTTGGGATTCCCGTCGACGCTCACCCCGAATTTGACGGTCAGCACCACCTCGTCGCGGCGCCCATCGGTGAGGGCCTCCCTGAGGATCTCCTCGGACTCCCCCGCGGAGTAGCCGTCGGCGGTGTTCACGGTCGTGATCCCCGCGTCGAGGGCACGGTGGACGATCCGCACGCACTCCGCGTGATCACGGTTGCCCATCGCCCCGAACCTCATCGCGCCCAGCGTCAGATGACTCACGATGATCCCGGTCCGCCCGAGCGGTCGGTACTCCATCAGGAAGCTCCCTTGTTCGTCCGCCGGCGGCGATACGCTCACGTCCAGGACCGGCGGAGAGCCTGTCCACTTGAACGGTAGTCGTGAGCGGAGAGGGTGTCCACTTGGTCCCGACCCCGGACGGACCGACCCGCCGCGCGGACGCCGCACGCAACCGTCAACGGATCCTCACCGCAGCCCGGGCAGTGCTGGGTGACCGCTCCGGGGAGGTGTCCATGGCGGAGGTGGCCCGGCGGGCGGGTGTCGGGATGGCCACCCTGTACCGGAACTACCCAGGCCGCCGGGAACTGCTCGAAGGCCTCTACGCCCGGGAGGTCGACGACCTGTGCCGCGCGGCGGAGGAGGCCTCCGGACCACCCGGTGCAGCGCTGGACGGCTGGCTGCGCCGGTTCGCGGTGTTCCACGAGACCAAGCACCCGATCGCCGCGGAGATGCTCCGCCACACCGACACCACCGACCCGCTGTTCGGCAGCAGCCGCGACCGGGTGCTCGCCGCCGCCCGGCCGCTGCTCGACGCGGCCCAGCAGGCCCACGACGTCCGCAGCGACGTCACCATCGCCCAGGTCCTCGACCTCGTCCTCGCGGCTGCCACCGTGCCCGGCAACCGCGAGTACGTCGAGCCGATCCTGCGCGCCGCGCTGGACGGGCTGCACCGCTAGTTCGATGCGTCGGCAGCTGCTGGTGTGGATGGGCGGAGGTTGGCCCGGGCTGCCCTCCCTGCGGGCCCTGGCCGCCCGGCTGCGCTGCGACCCGTCGACGGTGACGTTGCTCGCCGACCGCCTCGAAGGCCGCCACCTCGCCGTCCGACGCGTCGACCCGCCAACAGTCGGGTCAAGACCCTGCAGCTGACGTCGCAGGGAGGCCGGGCCCGACGCCGCCTCGTCGACGCCATGACCACCGGCTCACCCCTGGCCCAGCTGACCGCCGACGACCAACGCAAGCTGCACCACCTGCTTCTGCAGACAGTTTCTGACCCACCGACCGGCTGACCGCACGTGCAGTGACCGGACATCTCCCACAGGCCGCCACTGACAGGCGCCCTGATCGCCGTTGCGACGCCGCTCGGACCCTGCCGGCCCCGACCACCGAGGGGACGGCTCTGCGGTCCTGGGCCGGCTGAGGGTGGTGGCTGTCCAGCAGCGTCGCCAGCAGGGACTGCAGGGTGGCCTGGCAGTGCCGGCACGAATGCGCGGCGATTTCGTCAGCGATCCTCCGACATGGGGTGTTCACAGGTTCTGTCCACCGGACAGTTCGATGCGGGTGCCGGTGGCCCAGTGCAGGGCGTCGGACAGGATCGCCGGGACGGCGGCGCCGATGTCGTCGGGTTCCCCGACCCGTCCGAGGGCGATCGCGGCGGCGACCGCGGTGTTGATGTGGGTGTTGTCGCGGACGAGGCCACCGCCGAAGTCGGTGGCGATGGCGCCGGGGACGAGGGCGTTGATGCGGATCCGGCGGGGCCCGAGTTCCTGTGCCTGGTAGCGGGTGAGGACCTCGACGGCACCCTTGGCGGCCGCGTAGGCGGCGTAGCCGGGGCCGGTGAACCGGGCCAGCCCGGAGGAGACGTTGAGGACGGCGCCCCCGTCGGCGAGCAGCGGCAGCAGGGTCTGGGTCAGGAAGAACGGGGCCTTGAGGTGGATGGCGATCATGTCGTCGAATTGCGCCTCGGTGGTGTCCGCGAACGCCGCGTACACCCCGCTGCCGGCGTTGTGCACCAGGTAGTCGATCCGTTCGGCCCCGAACCGGGCGAGAACGCCCCGGACGGCGGCCGTGAACGCGGCGAAGCCGGCGCTGTCGGTGACGTCCAGGAGCAGGACTGCGACGGGGACCCCGGTGGGGGTCAGCTCGGCGACGAGTGCGTCGGCCTCGCCGGGGTGGGCGAGGTAGGTGCCGATGACGCCGACCCCGGCGTCGGCGAGGTGGCGGGCCATGCTGCGTCCCAGCCCGCGGCTGGCGCCGGTGACGAGGGCGATCTTCGAGGTGGACATGGGTGCCTCCTGCGGCGGTGTGGTGGGGACGCCTCGACGCTGACACCGGATGCGCAGGATCGGGGCGGTCGGGTCATCCCCGGACCGTCAGTCCGGGTCTGCCCGCTGCTCGGGGACGCACCATGGGTCGACACGCTGTGGCCGGTGCACTCCGCGCGGGACAGACCGTGCCCAGTCAGCCGGACCGCGGGAAGGAGGACACGGTGGACCAACACACGCTCGGGACCTTCCTGCGGTCGCGGCGGGAGCAGCTGCAGCCCGCCGATGTCGGGCTGGTCGCCGGTGGACGACGCCGCGCGCCCGGTCTGCGCCGCGA
>CAXSIB010000282.1:0-4884 GCA_964237095.1 uncultured Actinomycetales bacterium | reverse complement strand
ACGGGTTCTCGCTCTTGCGGGCGATCTTGTCGACCTCGTCGATGTAGATGATGCCCGTCTCGGCCTTCTTGACGTCGTAGTCGGCCGCCTGGATGAGCTTGAGCAGGATGTTCTCGACGTCCTCGCCGACGTAGCCGGCCTCCGTCAGCGCCGTCGCGTCGGCGATGGCGAAGGGCACGTTGAGCATCTTCGCCAGGGTCTGGGCGAGCAGCGTCTTGCCGCAGCCGGTCGGGCCGAGCAGCAGGATGTTGCTCTTCTGCAGCTCGACCGGGTCCTTCTCGCTGCCGGTCGACTGCACCCGCTTGTAGTGGTTGTAGACCGCGACGGCCAGCGAGCGCTTCGCCGAGTCCTGCCCGATGACGTAGCCGTCGAGGAAGTCGTAGATCTCGCGCGGTTTGGGCAGCTCGTCGAACTTGAGCTCGGAGCTCTCCGAGAGCTCCTCCTCGATGATCTCGTTGCAGAGGTCGATGCACTCGTCGCAGATGTACACCCCCGGCCCCGCGATGAGCTTCTTGACCTGCTTCTGGCTCTTGCCGCAGAAGGAGCACTTCAGCAGGTCTCCGCCGTCCCCGATCCGAGCCACGTCGTCAGTGTCCTCCGTTCGGGCTCCGCACGGCAGCCCTGGCCGCCGTGTCGCACAGACCGACACCGGGAGCGGCTGCCACCGGTGGCCCCAGCATCGTCACCCGGGAGGGGGACGTGCACCTCGTCCACACCGGCGGCGGCCCGGCCCTCCGGCCGGGCCGCCGCCGGGCGGCCCTCAGGCCGCCTGGATCTGCTTGGTCGAGGACAGGATCGAGTCGACCAGGCCGTAGCCGACGGCCTGCTCGGCGGTGAGGAACTGGTCGCGCTCGATGTCGAGGTTGACCTGCTCGATCGAGCGGCCGGTGGCGTCGGCCAGCATCTGCTCGAGCTGGGTCCGCATCCGCAGGATCTCGTTGGCCTGGATCTCCAGGTCGCTGCTCTGCCCGTAGGAGCCCTCGGTGTAGGGCTGGTGGATCATGATCCGCGAGTTCGGGAGGGCGTTGCGCTTGCCCTTGGTCCCCGCCGCCAGCAGCACCGCCGCCGCCGAGGCCGCCTGCCCGAGGCAGAAGGTCCGGACGTCGGGCTGGATGTAGCGCATGGTGTCGTAGATCGCGGTCAGCGCCGTGAAGGAGCCGCCGGGTGAGTTGATGTAGAGGACGATCTCCCGCTCGGGGTCCATGCTCTCGAGGCAGATCAGCTGCGCGACGACCGCGTTGGCGACGTCGTCGGAGATCGGCGTCCCGAGGAAGATGATCCGCTCCTCGAACAGCTTCCCGTAGGGGTCGATGCGGCGGAAGCCGTAGGAGGTGCGCTCTTCCCACTGCGGGATGTAGTAGCTCATGTCAGGTCTCCATCACGAGGCCGCGGGACTGGCGCGGCAGGCAGGTCGTCAGGGTCTGGCGGGGAGACGGGGCGGACGGACGGTCGGGCCGCGCGGGACCGGCGGTCACGCGCCGACCGTGCCCTCGCCGTCGGCCGCGGTCTGGTCGACGCGGGCGATCACCTGGTCGATGAAGCCGTAGTCGCGCGCCTGGTCGGCGGTGAACCAGCGGTCCCGGTCCGCGTCGTGCTGGACCTGGTCGACGGCCTGGTGGGTGTGGGCGGCGATCAGCTCGAACAGCGTCTTCTTGATCGCGAGAGACTGCTCGGCCTGGATCCGGATGTCCGACGCGGAGCCGCCGAGGCCGCCCGAGGGCTGGTGCATCATGATCCGCGCGTGCGGCAGCGCATAGCGCTTGCCCGGGGCGCCGGCGCAGAGCAGGAACTGCCCCATCGACGCCGCCAGCCCCATCGCCATCGTGCAGACGTCGTTCGGGATGTACTGCATCGTGTCGTAGATGGCCATGCCCGAGTCGACGCTGCCGCCCGGGGAGTTGATGTAGAGCCAGATGTCGCGCTCGGGGTCCTCCGCGGACAGCAGGAGCAGCTGCGCGCAGATGGTGTTCGCGTTCGCGTCCTTGACCTCGGACCCGAGGAACACGATCCGCTCGCGGAGCAGGCGCTGGTAGACGTTGTCGTCGAGCTGGGCCGGGGCCGCGGTGCCGCGCAGCTGCGGCTCGTCCGCCTGCATCACCAGCCCGGGAGCGCGGTCGAGGCGGGCAGCTGGTGCCCCCTGGAGGGTGGTCGTGGGGTGGTGGAGCCGTCCCGCCGGTGGAGTCGTCGTCACGTGACCGACCCTAGCCAGGGGCCCTGACATGCGGCGCGCCCACGGCCCGCGTTCGCTGACGGCGCACCGTCCGCCCGACGGCGCCCGCCGCCCGGGGGCGTCCCCAGCCGACGGTGCACCGTCGCTCAGGACGCGGGTTCGGCGTCCTCGACCACCGGGGCGTCGGTGTCGGTGATGGTGGTCGTGTCGTCGTCGGTGGTCGTGTCGACCTCGACGGCGGCGGGGGCGTCCGCCGCCGGGGCGTGGTCGTGGCCCTCGTGGTCGTGCCCGGAGTGGTCGTGGCCCTCGTGGCCGGTCAGCGGGGGCGTGATCGCGACCGGCTGGCCGGCGGTGTCGGTGACCGTCGCCGTCGCGAGCAGGGCCGTCAGGGCCTTCTCCCGGCCGATCTGGCCGACGACCTCACCGAGCCGGTTGTTCTGGACGACCGCCTGGATGTACTGCTGCGGGTGCATCCCGGACTGCTGCGCCAGCTGGACCAGCGCGGCAGACATCTCCTCCTGGCCGACCTCGACGGAGTCCTTCTTGACCAGGGTGTCGAGGATGAACTGGGACCGCATCGCGTTGCGGGCCTGGGTGTCGAGCTCGGCGAGGAACTCGGCCTCGCTCTGGCTGCGGCTGCGCAGGTAGGCCGACAGGTCGGTGTTGGCCCCGGCCAGCTGCTCCTCGATGCCCGAGCGCCGCGCGGCGATCTCCTCGGCCACCACCGCGTCGGGCAGCGGCACCTCGACGCGCTCGAGGACCGCGTCGAGCAGCCGCTCACGCGCCTGGACCTGCTGGTCGAAGGCGCGGCGGTCGGTGAGCCGGGTCCGGGTCTGCGTGCGGAGCTCGTCGAGGGTGTCGAACTCGCTCGCCAGCGCGGCGAAGGCGTCGTCGAGGTCGGGCAGGACCTGCTCGCGGACGGAGGAGACGGCGACGGTCACGTCGGCGTCCTGGCCGGCGTACTCACCGAGCAGCGGGGCCGAGAAGGTCGCGGACTCCCCCGCGGACAGCCCGGCGATCGCGTCGTCGAGCCCGTCGAGCATCGTCTTGGAGCCGACCCGGTAGGACTGGCCGGTGGCCTGGACGCCCTCGAGCAGCTCGCCGTCGCGGGCCGCGGACAGGTCGAGCAGGACGAAGTCGCCGTCGGCGGCGGGACGGTCGATGCCGGACAGGGTCGCGAACCGCTCCCGCAGCTGCGCGAGCTCCGCGTCGACGTCGGTGTCGGCCACCGCGGCGTCGTCGACCTCGACGGTGATCCCGGACAGGTCGGGCAGGTCGAGCTCGGGGCGGACGTCGACCTCGGCCGTGAAGGCGAGGCGGGTGTTGTCCTCCAGCTCGGTGACCTCGATGTCGGGGCGCCCGAGGGGGGCGAGGTCCTCGTCGCGGACCGCCTGGGCGTAGAGCTTCGGCACGGCCGCGTTGACGGCCTCCTCGAGGATCGCGCCGCGGCCGACGCGCTGGTCGAGGATCCGGCTCGGCACCTTGCCCTTGCGGAAGCCCGGCACGGCGACCTGCTGGCCGATCCGGCGGTACGCGCCGGCGAGGTCGGCCGAGATCTCGTCGAACCCCACCTCGACGGTCAGTCGGACCCTGGTCGGGTTGAGCGTCTCGGCGGCGGTCTTCACCTGTGCGGTCCTCACGGTTGCGGTCTCACTCGATGGCGGCGGTCGGTGGGCGGCCCGCGGCAGCGGGACGCGACACAGCCTTCGATGCTAGCGGCGCCCCCGGGGCCGGCCCGTCGGATCGTCCGTCGGGGCAGGCCTGACCCGGGGAGCTCCGGTCGGGACGGGGAGAGTCGAACTCCCGATCTCCTGCACCCAAAGCAGGCGCGCTAGCCACTACGCTACGTCCCGGTGCTGGTCACCCTAGCGGGCGGCCGACCCGGCGGGCGGGTCACGGCCTCGTCGCGGTGTCCACAACCGACGCCGTGTCCGGCGCGGAGAGCCGGCACGCGGGTGTAGCTCAATGGTAGAGCTTCAGCCTTCCAAGCTGATCACGCGGGTTCGATTCCCGTCACCCGCTCCACCGCCGCCGACAGGTCGCCCGGCTGGTCGCAGCGGCTGTCACAGCGGCTGGCAGTGGGGGCACCAGAACAGGTTCCGCCCGACCATGACCCGCGTCTGCACCGGTGACCCGCAGATGCGGCAGGGCAGCTGGGGGCGGCCGTAGACGTAGTGGGCCTCGTCGCGGCGGACGTACCCGCGCGGGTGCGGGCGGTCGGGCGGCCGCGTGGTGACGATGCGGCCGGACTTCACCCCGTGCCGCATCAGGACCCGCAGGTCCTCCCACATCGCACCGAGGGTGGCCTCGTCGACGTCGCGGCCGAGGCGGAACGGCGTGAGGCCGTGCCGGAACAGGATCTCGGCGCGGTAGACGTTGCCGACCCCGGCGATCGCGGCCTGGTCCATCAGCAGGGCGCCCACGTCGACCCGGCGCCGGCGCACCCGGTCGACGAACTCCTCGCGGTGGCCGTCGCGGCGCAGCGGGTCCGGGCCGAGGCGCGCGTGGAGGGCGGCCACCTCGCTCGGGTCGAGCAGCTCGCACGCGGTCGGCCCGCGCAGGTCGAGGTAGTCCCCCGCCCCGACGAGGCGCAGCCGGACCGCCCCACGCGGCTCGGGCGGGGCGTCGGCGCCGGCCTCGGCCGGTTCGGCCACGTCGGCGTCGTCGTCCTCGGCATCGGCCGCGGCGTCGGCCGCGGCGTCCGCCGCGGCGTC
>CAXSIB010000281.1:0-4889 GCA_964237095.1 uncultured Actinomycetales bacterium | reverse complement strand
CGTGTTCTGGCTAGTCACCAGAGGTGACCCATAGGGGGTGCCAAGTTCGTCCACAACGAGACGGGGATCGTCGACGGTGACGGGGCCGAGGCTGCGGGTGTCCACGGCGCGGCCGGAGTCGTCGACGGTGAGCTCACCGGAGGCGTAGCGGGGGTCCAGGCCGACGAGACCCGGGTCGGGGGGCTGGTAGGGCCGGGGCGCGGGGACCGGCTCGAGGAGCACGTACACCGCGGCCTCGTTGCCGCTGGTCTCCTGAACCGCTCTAGGGCCGCCAGCACCCCCGGCGGCGGATGGGGGTGATGTGAGGACCATGGGGCGGGTGAGGGCCCCGGTGCGCCCGGTCGACACCACCGCCAACAGGCGTTCGGCGCGCAGCCACGCCAGGAACCGGGCCACGGTGCGGTGGGACACCCCGCCCCGGTCAGCGAGCAGCGCCCACCCACACCGGCTCGTGCACGTGCCCCAGTCGGTGTGCTTCGCCAGGATCCAGGCGAGCTGGACGCGGCGTTCGGCGGCGTCAGAGCGGTGCCCCGCGTAGGCGGCGTCGGTCACCGCGGCCAGCCAGTGAGACAGGTTCGACGCCGGCCGGTACCCGGCCGGCACGGCCGCCCACAGGGCGGTTTTCGGGCGCTGACCTGGGCGGGGACCGTTCCCCGACGTCCGTGACGCCCGGGCGCGGCGGTCCGCGCGGGTCCGAGCCCGGGCCGCGGCGAGCAGCTCCCAGGACGCGGCCCGGCGCGTCTCGGCTGGACGGTCCGACCCGCCCACGGTCGTAGGCGGGGTCGTCGAAGCAGGGGTGGAGCGGCCGGGGCCGCCCACCGGGCTCACCGGTCCGGTGGGCGCCGGCTACGCGTCAGACGAGGGAATGGGGCAGCGGACTCGCGGCACACCGGACTGGCGGCGTGGGGACGTCCGAGCCCCGCCCCGAGGGGTGGGGTAATGTCTCCTCCTGTACCAAGCGAAGCCCTACACCCTCTGCCGCGGCCAAACGACTTTGGGGTGTGGGGCTTCGTGCTGTCCAAGTCCTGGACTGGACTCGGTCGTACGGCGCTAGGCGCTGAGAGGCAGCTCGTCCTCAAGCGCGACCCTGGGGACCTCGAGCGGTAAGCCGTAGTGCTGGGCAGCCAGACTCGCCATCAGCTCGCTGTAACTGACGTCTAGTCGGTCAGCCTCGGCACGGACCCGATCCGCGACATGCCGTGGAAGTCGGACGTACACAGGCCACCGGTCGCCCTTGCTCGGCCGTCCCGGCCCAGGTAGGTATCGCGCCATGCCCAGACTCTGGCACCTGGCTTTTCGGCAAAGCCACACGACACGCCGACGACCTGGCATGTACTGGCGACCAAGTCGAGCTCGGTAGGCCCACTCCGACGGCGAGGTTGACTAGTCGCTCGTGGCGCGACCGAACCTGGAAGCTTAAGGAGGCTGACGGCCGTCACCGCTTGAGGCCTCGGTCGAACAGTGGACCCCACGCATCGACAGCACTCTCTAGATCCGGCAGCGAAGGTCCGACGGCTGCTAACGCTGAGCGGGCTGCGGACCTGTGCCACGGATGTACATCAACCGGAGCGAGCGTGGGGTAGGCCAACTGTCGCGCGACCGCACCTAGGAGTTCGATCACGGCTAGGGGTTCTGACAGCTCGACTGCTTCTACCAGTGCTTGACACCCTGCTCTGATCACGGGGTCTGAGGCGAGATCCTGGACCGGTGTTGGAGGAACGCTGGGCTGGTCCTCGTCGGCTTCGCTTCCCTCTACATCGAGCCACGCCGGGTCGACACGGCTCGACAGCTTCAGGGTGTCCGTGCGAGGTACCTCGGGACCAGGTACGGCGTCCAACCCGGAGGGTGTATTGGGCAACTTCGAGGGGGCGTTGGGCGGGGAGGCCGGGGAGTTAACGGTAGTTACAGCCACAGCGCGAAGCTAAGCCACGGCTAGGAGGGTGTCAAGCGACACGGTGATCGGCGTTGGTTAGGGTTCAACAGTCAGCAGCGGTCGGAGGAGTGGGCGGTGGCGCAGCACGACGGCGGGCTGCCCGGTCTTACCGCGCAGCTCGAGCGTCTGTTCAACACAGTTCCCCAGCCCGACGGTCGCCGGTTGTGGACCAACGAGGAGGCCGCCGCGGCCATGACCCGCGGAGGGGTGCCGACCTCGGCCGCCTACTTGAGCCAGCTGCGTACTGGCAAGCGGGACAACCCGTCAGCCCGCCATCTCGCGGCGGTCGCGCAGCTGTTCGAGGTACCGGTGGACTACTTCTTCAACGCGGACGTCGCGTCGAGGATCGACGCTGACTTGGCGTTGGTGATGGCCTTCCGAGACGCCGGTGTCCACAAGATCGCCCTACGTGCTCACGGACTGTCACCGGAAGGCCTGGCGACCGTAGGGCAGATGGTCGACTACATCCGCCAGCACGAGGAGCGGGTCGCCGGGATCACTCCGGACCTAGCTTCCAGCGATCCGCCCGAAGCGTCGAAGACGGGACCCAGCGACCAAGCCCACTGAGCACGGTCTGTAACTGCAGCTAGGCTCGACATCGTCAGCTCAGCCAGCGGGAGAAGAACGTGCGACTCGGGGGTCAGCGGAAGGTCCGCGCTGCTGTCAGCGACCTTGACCGGTACGCCCCGACACCGTGGAGCATCGACGGCCTCGTCGCGAACCTGGCGGAGGCCCGCGGCCGGCGGATCATGCTCATCCCTTGGACGTTCCCCGCGGGACGCGACAGCCCGTCGGGTCAGTGGATCCCCACCGCCCAAACCGACGCCATCTTCTACGCCGCGGACGCCACCCTGAGGCGGCGCGACGGCATCATCAGCCACGAGGTCGGGCACATCGTGCTCCGCCACACACCCCGGCTTGCGGAGGCCTCCGACGAGCTGCTCAAGATGCTTTTCCCGTCACTACCGCCTGCAATGGCGCGGCGGGTGCTGGTGCTGGCGCGGGCGAGGACCGGCTATGACATCGGCGAGGAAGCCGACGCGGAGGACTTCGGCACCCGCCTGATCGAACGCGCCACCCACAGGCGACCTCCTCCCCGTGATGATGAGCTCGGACGACTCACGGACATCTTGTGACGTACGCCGTCGTGGTGCTGCTGTGGTGCGCAGCTGGCTACCGGGTTCGGGCCTGCCGGCGGCGAGGACGTGGAGTGGCGAGCGGCAGCTACGCCGCAGCGGCCGGCTTCATCGCCGCGGCGTTCACGGTCAAAGCGTTCGAATCCCGGGTCGACCATGTCACCGGACCTTTCGTCAGCGACCTCCTCGAACACCTCCTCGCGGTCTTCGGTGGCTACTCCGCGCAGATCTTTCTCCTCTCTCTCCGCGACGGACGAACACGTCGGCGTTCCCTGGTGGGACGGACGGTTCTCGTGGTCGCCGTCACCGCGGTCATGATCACCGCATTCATTGTTGCCCCGGTGCACCGAGCGGTGTCCGGGGACTTCGACGAGCTGTATGGCCAGCTCGTCTCCGTCGCCGTCTACCGGCTCGCCTTCGACGGAGCGCTGGGGTACGTCCTGGTGGACGTCATCCGGTTGTGCCTCCGCAACGGGCGGGCTCCCGGGGACGGGGGTAGATCGCTGAGCCTGACGGTCTCCGGTTCGGGGGCGGTCGTCGCGCTGGGCTACCCGCTCAGTCGCGTGGTCTACATCACCAGCCGGGTCACCAACCACCGGTCCCTCGCTGGACTCCACACCGCCGGATCGGCAGCAGCAAGTCTGGGTCTGTTCGGCATCGCCGTTGGGATGTTGACCCCAAAGATCGTTGACACCGGCCGTGTCTGGTTGACCGCACGGCGGGAGCTGCGGCGGATGCACGTCCTGTGGTCAGACCTGGTCGCCAGCTTCCCCCGCCTGGTCCTGCCGGTAGGGCGCGGACTCACTCCCTCGACGGCGCAACTTCGCCATGCCCGCCACCTGTTCGAGATCAACGAGGGACTCACAATGGCCTATGTGTCGGACCCGCGCACACCAGACCGGGCTGGTCAGATGAGCGTGGTCGACCAGGCTCGGCTTCTGCGGAGTAACCGTGCAAGGTGGACCAGTCAGAATGGGACGCCGGCTTCCAGCCTCATTTTCGTGCCAGCTGACCCTGTCGAAGAGACTCAACAGATACTCGCGCTGGCCGACGCCTACACCGCTATCTCGAAACAGGAGGTGTTCTCGTGAGTGCCATCGACGCGCGGGTTGACCCGGCGCCCCGACCGACCGCGACTCGCCACCGCCGGTTGGCACAGGTGGTGACCGAGATGAGCGGGCCCGGGGTCTGCGCCGCTGTGGGGCTGATCACGGTCGCCATCCACACCGCCGGTAACGGGGCCGGCGCCGCTTGGGGGGGCGTGGCCGCGGTGCTCGCCGCCGGTGTCCCGATGGCGTACATCGCCAAGGGGGTCCGCGCGGGGAGGTGGGACGACCACCACATAGGGGAGCGACGGAGTCGCACTGTTCCCCTGGTCGTCGCCGCGACGTCGGTCGCAGTGTGTGTGGTGGTGCTGATCGTCGTTCGGGCTCCACGGGAGCTTGTGGCCCTGGTCGTGGCGATGCTGGTCGGGCTGCTGGTGGTCATGACCGTCACCCGGTGGTGGAAGGTGTCCATCCACACCTCAGTGGCCGCCGGGCTGCTCGCCATCCTGGTGATCCTGTTCGGGCCGTGGGCGCTGGTGGGTCTACCCGTCCTGGCGGCGGTCGCCTGGTCGCGGACTGTCCTCGACGCGCACACCTGGCCTCAGGTTGTCGTCGGTGCTGCGCTCGGCGGTGCCGTCGCGAGCACCGTCTTCCCGCTCCTTCGGTGACCGCCACCTCCTGACCCGGAGTCCAACCGTGGACGTCCTGGACGCTCAGCCACGTCGTTTACGCGGTCGGGCCGGTGGAGGCGGAGCGGATGGTGGTGGAGGACCG
>CAXSIB010000280.1:2781-4903 GCA_964237095.1 uncultured Actinomycetales bacterium | reverse complement strand
GCGCGAGGTCGACGACGAACGTCAGGCCGCCGCCGGGGGTGTCCTCGACCGCGAGCCGGCCGCCCATCGCGTCGACGAAGCCCTGCACGACCGCGAGCCCCAGACCGACCCCGCCCCCGGTCCGGTCCAGGCCGTCACCGCCCCCGTCACCGTCGCCGCCGCCGCTCTTCCCGGCCGCCGCCGCGGCCGGCGGGCCGAGGCGGGTGAACGGCGCGAACATCAGGGCCCGCTGGCGTTCCGGGACGCCGGGCCCGTGGTCGACCACCCGGAGCTCGACCCGGTCCCCGAGGGTGCTCGCGGTCACGGTGACCGCCGAGCGGGGGGCGTGGCGCAGGGCGTTCTGCACGAGGTTCGCGAGCACCCGCTCGAGCAGGCCGGCGTCGGCGCGGGCGGCGGGCAGGTCGTCGTCGACGTCGAGGTGCAGCCGGGGCGACGACAGGCCGATCGCGGCCCGTGCGGCGACCTCCCCGAGGTCGACGGCCTCGTCGTGGACGACGAGGTCGCCCATCCGCAGCCGGCTCATGTCGAGCAGGTTGCCCACGACCCCGTCGAGGCGGTCGGTGCCGGCCTCGATGTCCGCGAGCAGGTCCGCGGTGTCCTGCGCGTCGAGGGCCAGGTCGGGCTGGCGGAGGCTCGACACGGCCGCCTTCATCGCGGCGAGCGGGGTGCGCAGGTCGTGGGACACCGCCGCGAGCAGGGCCGTCCGCACGACGTTGCGGTCGGCGACGCGGCGGGCGTCCTCGGCGTCGGTCCGCAGCCGGCGGGCCGCCACCACCGCGGACGCCTGCCGGGCGAACGCCTCGAGCAGGCGGCGGTCCGCCGCCGGCAGGACCCGCCCGCGGGCGACGAGGGTGAGGGAGTCCGTCACCGTGACCTCGGCGTCGCCGTCGGTCGGGCACGCGGGCGGGTCGACGCCGACCGCGGCCCGGACCGTCCAGCGGGACTGGGTCGGGGACTGGGACTCGGCGGGGCGGGTGTCGTCACGGTCGAGCAGGGCCGCGGAGTCCATGCCGAAGGTCGTCACCACCTGCTGCAGCAGGGGTTCCAGGGCGTCGGCGCCGCCCACGAGGGTGCCGGTCAGCGCCGACAGGGCCCGCGCCTCGCGCTCGGCGCGGGCCGCCTGCTGGGTCCGGCGCGCGGCCTGGTCGACCACGTAGGCGACGGCGACCGCCACGACGATGTACACCGCGACGGCGGTCACCACCCGGGTGTCGCGGATGTCGAAGCTGAGGTCGGGCTCGGTGAAGAAGTAGTCCACGCAGGCCCCGCCGACGACCGCGGCGAGCAGGGCCGGGGCGAGCCCGCCGATGAGCGCCACCACCACGGTCGCGGTGAGGAACAGCATCAGGTGCAGGGACAGGTCCTGGTCGGACACCCCGACGGACAGCAGGAGCACCAGCGCGAGCGGCAGCAGCGGTGCGGCCAACCACCCGAGCACGAGCCGCCGGCGGCCGAGCGCGGACACCCGCCGCCCGGGGCGGGCGAGCCCGGCCACCCCGCCGTGCGCGGCCCGGCTGAGGGCGTGGGTGACCACGTGCACGTCGATCTCGCCCGACCCGGCGATGACCCGCTCGCCGACGCCGGGGGACAGCAGCGCCGCCCACCGGGACCGCCGCGACAGACCCAGGACGACCTGGGTCGCGTTGACCCCGCGGGCGAACTCGAGCACCGCCGCGGCGACGTCCTCGCCGACCACGGTGTGGAAGGCGCCCCCGAAGGACTCCAGCAGCGCCCGCTGGGTGAGCAGGCCGCTGACGAGCTCCGCGGGGGAGCCGCCGGCCAGGCCGTCCCCGCGGGCGACGTACACGGCGAGCAGGTCCCCGCCGGCGGCGCGCCCGGCGATCCGGGCGGCGTTGCGGATCAGCTCGTCGCCCTCCGGCCCGCCGGTGAGCGCGACGACGACCCGCTCCCGCGCCGCCCAGGGGTGGTCGATGGCGTGTTCGTCGCGGTAGCGGAGCAGCGCGTCGTCGACCCGGTCGGCCACCCACAGCAGGGCCAGCTCACGCAGCGCCGTGAGGTTCCCGACCCGAAAGTAGTGCGACAAAGCGGCGTCGACCTTCACCGCGGCGTAGACGTTGCCGTGGGCGATCCGCCGGCGCAGCGCCTCCGGGCTCATGTCGAC
>CAXSIB010000280.1:0-2681 GCA_964237095.1 uncultured Actinomycetales bacterium | reverse complement strand
CGTAGACGTTGCCGTGGGCGATCCGCCGGCGCAGCGCCTCCGGGCTCATGTCGACGAGCTCGATCGCGGTGGCCCCGCGGACCACCGCGTCGGGGACGGTCTCGCGCTGCTCGACCCCGGTGATCGAGCGGACGATGTCGTTGAGGGACTCCAGGTGCTGCACGTTGACCGTGGTGACGACGTCGATGCCGGCGTCGAGCAGCGCCTCGACGTCCTGCCAGCGCTTGTGGTGTTCGCTGCCCTCGACGTTGGTGTGCGCGAGCTCGTCGACGAGGGCGATCTCCGGCCGCCGGGCGAGCACCGCGTCGACGTCGAGCTCGGCCACGCGGACGCCCCGGTGCTCGCGGTCGGCGCGCGGCACCACCTCCAGGCCAGCGACGAGCGCCTTCGTCTGCGGCCGCCCGTGGTCCTCGACGAACCCGACGACGACGTCGGTGCCGCGCTCGGCGCGCCGGTGGCCCTCCCCGAGCATCGCGAACGTCTTGCCCACGCCCGGCGCGGCGCCGAGGTAGACGCGCAGCTCACCCCGGCGTCCGTCCACCACGTCAGTATCCGATCGGGCCGGTCACGACGGGCGGGTCCCGGAGCCGACCGGGGACGAGCTCGCGGTGGCCGGCGCCGGGAGAGCGGCCACGGCCGGGACGGCCGTCGCCCCCGCCGGGACCTCCACGTCGAGCGGGACGTCGCCGGCCCGGACGAGGCCCAGCTGGACGGTCTGGCGCGGCAGCACCATCTCGGTGAGCCAGTCCACGGCGGTGCGGGCCCGGTTGCCGGGCAGGGAGACCAGGTGGTAGCCGCGGGCGACGGCCTTCGCCGGGAAGCCGGACAGCGGGATGCGCAGCGGGTTCGCCGCGGCCTCGGACCCGCCGAGGTCGACGATGAAGCCGAGGTCGTGGTGGCGGTAGGCCCGCCGCCGGCCGCGCCCGAGGGAGGCGGCGATGTTCTTCGCGGCCCGGGTGCCCTGCCGCTGCGCGTGCTGGGCGGTCATCGGCGTGATCTCCCCCGGCCGGGTCAGGTCCGGCACCGCGGCGACGTCGCCGCACGCGAACACCTCGGGGCTGCCCGCGAGGGCGAGGAACTCGTCGACCACCAGCCGGCCGTCGCGCAGCGGGCGGTCGAGGGCGTCCACCAGGCTCTCGGGGCGGACCCCGACACACCAGACGAGGGAGCGGGTGGGGACCTCGTCGCCGTTGCTGAGCCGGACGCCCACCGCGTCGGCCTCGGCGACGGACGTGCCGGTCCGGATCTCGACGCCCCGCGCGCGCAGGACCCGGTCGGCGGTCGCGGACAGGTGCACGTCGAGGGACGGCAGCACCCGCGCGGCGGTGTCGACCAGCAGCCAGCGCGGGCGGTGCCCGACCAGTCGCGGGTGCTTCCGCAGCAGCGCGTCGGTCAGGAGCACGCCCTGGGCGGCCACCTCGGTGCCGGTGTACCCGGCGCCGACGACGACGAAGGTGAGGCGGGCGGCCCGCTCGGCCGCGTCCTCGGTGGCGTCGGCCAGCTCGACCTGGCGGGTGATGTGGTCCCGCAGGTAGAGGGCCTCGGCGATGTCCCGGAAGCCGTGGGCGTGCTCGATCACCCCGGGGACGGGCAGCAGCCGGTTCACGCTGCCCGTCGTCAGCAGCAGCCGGTCGTACGGGACCGTCCCGCGGCGGCCCTCCGGGTCGACGTAGCCCACGGACCGCCCGGCCAGGTCGACCGAGTCGGCCTGGCCGAGCACCAGCTGCACGTGCGGGAGGGTGTCGGGGATCGAGACCGTGACCCGGCGCGGGTCGAGCAGACCGGCCGCGACCTCCGGCAGCAGCGGGAGGTACAGGAAGTAGTCGCTGGGGTTGACGACCACGATCTCGGCCGCTCCGCCCAGGTGTGCACACAGGGACTTCGCCGCGTGGTAGCCGGCGAACCCCCCACCGACGACGACGACGCGGGGAAGGCTCATGCGCCCGCATCGTGGCACGCACCGGCGTGGTCGACGGACCACGCGAGGGACCACCCGGTGAGCTCGCCGACGGGTGACCGGACCACCGCTGCCGGTCACCGGATCGCGGCGACAGGTCACCGGGCCGCGGCGGCGAGGGCGATGTCCAGCGTCACCACGTTGACGCGGGGCTCGCCGATGAACCCGAGGGTGCGGTCCTGGGTGTGCGCGGCGACCAGCGCGGAGACCGCGGCCACGGACAGCCCGTTGGCCTTCGCGACCCGGGCCACCTGGATCCGGGCGTAGGCGGGGGAGATGAACGGCTCGAGCCCGGACCCGGACGCGGTGAGGGCGTCGGCGGGGACCGCCGTGAGCGGGACCCCGTTCTCCTTGGCCACCTGCGCCCGCCGTTGGGTCACGGTCTCCAGCAGGTCCGCGCTGTCCGGGCCCAGGTTGGACGCGCCGCTCGCGGCGCCGTCGTAGGGATCGGCCGGGTTGGCGGCCGGGCGGCCCTGGAACCACTTGGCGATCGCGGCCCCCTTGGCGGTCGCGAACGACTCTCCGATGAGCGACGAGCCGACGGTCTGCCCGCCGGAGGTGACGAGGGACCCGTTGGCCCCGTCGTGGAACGCGAGCTGGCCGATGCCGAGGATCAGCAGCGGGTACAGGACCCCGGTGATGATCGTGGCGACGAGCAGTGCGCGGAGTGCCACGAGGTGGCGCCGGAAGCCGTTGACGAGCATGGTGCCCATGGCCCTACCGT
>CAXSIB010000279.1:0-4909 GCA_964237095.1 uncultured Actinomycetales bacterium | reverse complement strand
GGTCCCGGTGCCCGCCGCGAGCCAGCCGAGCACCAGCAGGACGGCGACCGCGGCGGCCGGCCGGCGGTGCCGCCCGGCGGCCGGCGGTACGGGGCGGCGGGCGCGGGAGGCGGTCACGAGGTGTCCCCGTTCGTCGTGGCGGTCGCGGTGGCGGTCGAGGTGGGTGCGGCGGTCAGCAGGGAGGGTGCCCGCTGGGCGGCGAGGAAGGTCCACATGACGAGCCCGGCGGACTCGGCCACCGAGGTGCCGGGCGGGCTCGGCCAGAGGTGGCGGCCGTGCGGCCACAGGACGTAGGAGACCGAGGTGTCCGTGTCGCAGGTCCAGGTCCGCCGGACGGTCGTGGCGCCGTGCACGGTGGTCGACGCCGTCGGGCAGCCGTCGCGCGTGCGCCAGGTGTCGCGGTTGACCACCGCGGCCGGGTGGGGGCCGCGGGAGTCCGGCTTCTTACCGATGAGCGGCTCGGCCCGGTCGGCGGCGCCGAACCCCATGAGCACGGGCAGCCGCACCCCGGTCGGCGGGCACGACACCGTCGGGCTGGCCCCGAACGTCGCGACGGCCGCGAACTGCCCGGACTTCCCGCACACCAGCGCCCACGCGAGCTTGCCGCCCGCGGAGTACCCGCTCAGGTAGATGCGGCCCGGGTCCGGGGCCAGCCGGGTGATCGCGGCCGCGGTGACCTGCCGGACGAAGTCGGCGTCGTGCAGGCCGGCCGAGGCCGCGACGCCGCAGCAGCCGCCGCCGGCGTCCCAGTTCTCCTCGAAGCCCACGGGGTAGACCAGGCTGAGCTCGCCGGCGGCCACCAGCGGGAGCAGGCGGTCCCGCGACGCCTCCTGGTCGACGGTCGCGTCGGTGCCGTGGATGAAGACCAGCAGCGGCCGCCCCGTCCCGCCGCCGGGGCCGGTGTAGGTGATCCAGGTCCGGGTCCGCTGGTCGAGGGTGAGGTGCGACACCGTCGCGGTGGTGCCGGCCACGGTCTGCCCGTTGCGCGGGATGCCCTGGGCCAGCGGCAGGTGCGCGGACGTCTTCGGGGTCGTGTTCGTCGTCGGGGGCGCCGGCTCCGGGGCGGTCGTGGGCACGACGGCGGCGGTGGATCCGGGAGAGGCCGTGGTGGGCGTCGCGGCGGTGGTGGCCGTGGTGGCGGTGGGCGTACCCGTCGCCGCCGGCGAGGTCGCCCGCCCGGATCGGGCCGGCGAGTTCGCTGCGGCCGCGGCGGTCGTCCCGCCCGAGCAGGCCCCGGCCACCAGCGCGGTCAGCAGCGCCACGACGGCCACCGGGGCCGGGTCCCCCCAGGACGCCGGGGTGACGCCGGCGGGCCCTCGACGGGGCCGGCGACGGGCCGCGGGCCCGCGCCGGAGCACCCCACCGGAGATCACAGGCACCGAGAGTAGGGCGCGCGGCCGTCCCAGGGGCTCCCAGGCGTCCCACCGCTCCCGGGCTCATCACAGCGGACGTGCAGGTCGATGGCCTAACGTCCGTCCCGTGACGATCTCCAGACGGGGGCGGCAGCCGCCGCGGCCCCGCGGCACCCGGCGCGGAGGTTCCCCCTGCTAGGCCACACGCTCCAGCTGCCGGTCCGGCCCCCGCGGCCGCGGGCGCACGGCCTGACGATGGTGATCGACTCCGGGGTCGGGCTCGGCGCCTTCCGGGACATGCTCGACTCGGCCGGCGAGCTGGTCGACGTCGTCAAGTTCGGCTGGGGGACGGCGCTGGCCACCCCCCGGATCGAGGACAAGACGGCCGCCCTCCGCGAGCGCGACATCCCGTGGTACTTCGGCGGGACGCTGTTCGAGAAGTACGTCCAGCAGGACCGGGTGCCCGACTACCTCGACCTCGTCCGCCGGTACGGCGCCGGGATCATCGAGGTCTCCAACGGCACCCTGCCGCTGTCCAACGCCGAGAAGGCGGGCTGGGTGCGGCGGCTGTCGGGGGAGTTCCGGGTGTTCTCCGAGGTCGGCAGCAAGGACCCCTCGGCCAACGAGGCGATGTCGGACGCCGACTGGGTCGCGTTCGTCGAGGAGGACCTCGACGCCGGCGCCGAGCACGTGATCACCGAGGCCCGCGAGAGCGGCTCGACCGGGATCGCCGACGCCTCGGGCCGCCCCAAGGACGACCTGATCGCCGCGATCCTCGACGCGGTGTCGGCCGACCGGATGCTGTTCGAGGCGCCCACGAAGGTCCTGCAGACGCACTTCATCTCCCTCGTCGGGCCGGAGGTCAACCTGGGCAACATCGCCCCGGCGGACCTGGTCGGACTGGAGACCCTGCGCCTCGGGCTGCGGTCGGACACCTTCTTCACCGTCGACGTCACCGACGCCTGACGCACCCACCGGGGGGTCCGGCCGGCGGCGACGACACCGGCGGGCTCCCGACGACAGGAGGTCACCCGTGCGCGACACCCGGAACACGTTCCACCTGGCCATCCCGGTCAACGACCTGGACGAGGCCTACGACTTCTACGTGGCCGGCCTGGGCGCGCACCTCGCGCGCCGGCGCGACGACCGGATCACCCTGGACTTCTTCGGCGACCAGGTGGTCTGCCACCTGCACCCGGTGCCCGCCCCGGCCGAGATCGACCTGTACCCACGGCACTTCGGCATCACGTTCCACGAGCGCAGGGAGCTCGACGACCTGGTCCGCCTGGTCGAGATCCGCAAGCTCGACGTCGTGCACGAGCCGTCGCTGCGCTTCGAGGGGACCGTCGAGGAGCACGTGACCTTCGTGCTGCGGGACCCGTCCCACAACCTGCTCGAGTTCAAGTGGTACCGCGACCCGCGGATGATGTACTGACGGACCGGTCTCCGACGACCCGGTGTCCGACGATGTGGTGTCCGGAGGGGGACTTGAACCCCCACCCCTATCACTAGGGACTAGCACCTCAAGCTAGCGCGTCTGCCTATTCCGCCACCCGGACGTGACCGCCGAGAGCTTACCAGCCCCCGTCGGTCGCCCGGCCTCGCGCGGGAGGCCCCGCAGCCGCCAGCATGGGGCGGTGCCCACCGACAACACCACCGTCCCCGACCCGCGCGACGAGGTCGTCACCATCTGCCGGGAGCTCATCCGGATCCCGAGCGTCAACCGGGGCGACGGATCCGGGCCCGGCGAGCGCGCCGCCGCGGAGTACGTCGCGGGCCTGCTCGCCGAGGTCGGGCTCGAGCCCCGCATCATCGAGGCGGCCCCCGGACGCGCGAACGTCGTCGCGCGCTGGGAGGGGGCCGACCCGACGCGCGACGCCCTGCTGATCCACGGCCACACCGACGTCGTACCCGCCAACGCCGACGACTGGAAGGTCGACCCGTTCTCCGGGGAGCTCCTCGACGACTGCGTCTGGGGCCGCGGAGCGGTCGACATGAAGGACATGGACGCGATGGTGCTCGCGGTCGTCCGGGCCCGGGCCCGGTCCGGCCGCCCGCCCGCGCGCCCGGTGGTGCTCGCGTTCACCGCCGACGAGGAGGCCGGCTCCCGGATGGGCGCCGGGTACCTCGTCGAGCACCACGCGGACCTGTTCGAGGGCGCGACGCAGGGGATCAGCGAGGTCGGCGGCTTCTCCGTCACCCTCGACAACGACCGCCGGCTCTACCTCGTCCAGGCCGCCGAGAAGGGCATCGCGTGGCTGCGGCTGCGGGCGAACGGCACCGCCGGGCACGGCTCGATGATCCAGCGGGACAACGCCGTGTCGAAGCTCGCGCTGGCGGTCACCGCGGTGGGCGACCACGTGTGGCCGATGACCCTGACGGCGACCGTCCGGGAGCTGCTGACCTCCCTCGCCGACCTGCTCGAGGTGTCGGTGGACCTCGACGACGAGGACGCCGTGCGCGCGCTGGTCGCCCGGCTCGGGCCCATCTCCCGGATGGTCGGCGCGACGCTGTCCCACACCCTGAACCCGACGATGCTCGACGCCGGCTACAAGGCCAACGTCATCCCCGGGCAGGCGGTCGCCACCGTCGACGGGCGGTTCCTGCCCGGCGGCGAGCAGGACTTCCTCGACACCGTCGACCGGCTGCTGCCGGCCGGGGTGACCCGGGAGTCGATCCACTCCGACATCGCGGTGGAGGAGCCGTGGTCGGCGCAGCTGGGCACCGGCGGCATCGTCGACACCATGATCGGCTGCCTGACCGACGCCGACCCGCAGGCGGTGGTCCTGCCGTACACGATGAGCGGGGGTACCGACGGCAAGCAGTTCAGCCGCCTCGGCATCGCCTCCTACGGCTTCGCGCCCCTGCAGCTGCCGCCCGGCCTGGACTTCTCCGGCATGTTCCACGGCATCGACGAGCGGGTGCCGGTGGACTCCCTGCGCTTCGGGGTCGGCGTGCTCGACGCGTTCCTCGACCGGGCCTGAGTGGCTCGGCGGAGTCGACGGGGTCCGGCCGACACGGCTGAGCGGGGGCGCCCCGCTCAGCCGGCGGAGACGAGGCCGTCGAGGGTGAGTCGCGCCCGGATGATGCGCCGGCGCAGGGTGACCCGGCGGGTGCCGTCCTGGAAGAGGCTCAGCCGCGACAGCTCCCAGCCGTCGTGCTCGGCGGAGTCGGTGAGCAGCTGGCGCGCGGCCGACCGGGACACCGAGCGGGACAGGGTCAGCTGGCGGACCTCGTACTCGGGTGTGCTGAGTGCGGTCCGGCGCGGGCGGTCCCACGCGGGACCGGGACGGTCGCGGCGCGGCCCGGGGGGATCGGCGGGCACCGGCTGGAAGGACATCGCCACCAGCATGCCACCGGCGGACCCGCGCGTGCCGGTCGGACGGGCACCCGCCCGGGCCTCCCGGTCGGCGGCGGCACTCAGGCCGCGGAGACCTCGTCGAGAGCCGCGGTGATCTCCGGCGGGAGCGCCCGCTCCGCGCCCGGGAGCAGCTCGCGGAGCTGGGCGGCGGTGCGCGGCCCGGCGAGCACCGCGGCGACCCCGGGCCGCGCGAGGG
>CAXSIB010000278.1:0-4916 GCA_964237095.1 uncultured Actinomycetales bacterium | reverse complement strand
TCTGCACGTAGGTCTCCAGCGGCACCCCGTACTGCAGCGCGATCGAGATCGCGATGGAGAAGGCGTCCATCATCCCGGCGAGGGTCGAGCCCTGCTTGCCCAGCTTGAGGAAGACCTCGCCGAGGCCGCCGTCGCCGTAGGAGCCGGCGGTCATGTAGCCCTCGGCCCCGGCCACGGAGAACGACGTGGTCAGGCTGGGACGCGCCTTCGGCAGCCGGCGGCGGACGGGGCGGGTCTCGACGGCGGCCGGTGCGACCGCCGGGGCGACCGCGGCGGGGACGACGGCCGCCACCGCGACCTTCTCGGTCGAGCTCTTCTCCGTGGAGAGGGGCTGCCCGACCTTGCAGTTGTCCCGGTAGACCGCGAGCGCCTTCAGCCCGAGCTTCCAGCCCTGGGTGTAGACGTCGGCGATCTCCTCGACGCTGGCGCTCTCGGGCAGGTTGACGGTCTTGGAGATCGCGCCGGAGATGAACGGCTGGACCGCGGCCATCATCAGCACGTGGCCCATCGCCTTGATGGCCTGGGTCCCGACCGCGCAGTCGAAGACCTCGTAGTGCTCCCGGCGCAGACCGGGGGCGTCCAGCACGTGGCCGTTCTCGCTGATGAACTCGACGATCGCCTCGATCTGCTCCTCGACGTAGCCGAGCTTGCGCAGCGCCCGCGGGACCGTCTGGTTGACGATCTGCATGGAGCCGCCGCCGACGAGCTTCTTGAACTTCACCAGGGAGAAGTCCGGCTCCACCCCGGTGGTGTCGCAGTCCATCATGAAGCCGATGGTCCCGGTCGGGGCCAGGACGCTGGCCTGGGCGTTGCGCCAGCCGTTCGCCGCGCCGATCTCCAGGCACTGCGCCCACTCCCGCGTCGCGGACGCGAGCACGGCCGCGCTCATCGCGTCGGTGGCGCGGACGGTGTCGTTCGCGGCCGCGTGCTTGCGCATGATCCGCCGGTGGGGCTCGGCGTTGCGGGCGAAGCCCTCATAGGGGCCGACGATCCCGGCGAGCTCCGCCGAGCGCCGGTACGCGGTGCCCGTCATGAGCGAGGTGATCGCGGCGGCCAGCGCGCGGCCGCCGTCGGAGTCGTAGCCGTGCCCGGTCGCCATCAGCAGCGCGCCGAGGTTGGCGTAGCCGATGCCCAGCTGGCGGTAGGCCCGCGTGGTGATCCCGATCGCCTCGGTCGGGAAGTCGGCGAAGCAGATCGAGATGTCCATCGCGGTGATGACGAGCTCGACCGAGCGGCGGAACAGCTCGGCGTCGAAGGTGTCGACCCCGTCCGGGCCGGGCTTCAGGAAGAACAGCAGGTTGAGGCTCGCGAGGTTGCACGAGGAGTTGTCCAGCGACATGTACTCCGAGCACGGGTTGCTCGCGTTGATGCGGCCGGTCTCGGGGCTGGTGTGCCAGTCGTTGATCGTGTCGTCGTACTGGATGCCCGGGTCCGCACACGCCCACGCCGCCTGCGCCACGGAGTCGAACAGTCCGCGGGCGTCGACGGTCTCGATGACCTCGCCGGTCTCCCGCGCCCGCAGGCCGAAGGGCTCGCCGCGCTCCACGGCGCGCATGAACACGTCGGACACCCGGACGGAGTTGTTGGCGTTCTGGTACTGGACGCTGGTGATGTCGCGCCCGCCGAGGTCCATGTCGAAGCCGCCGTCGCGCAGGACGCGGATCTTCTCCTCCTCGCGCGCCTTCGTCTCGATGAACTCGGCGATGTCGGGGTGGTCGATGTCGAGCACGACCATCTTCGCGGCGCGACGGGTCGCGCCGCCGCTCTTGATGGTCCCGGCGGAGGCGTCGGCGCCGCGCATGAAGGAGACCGGGCCGGATGCGGTGCCGCCGGAGGAGAGCAGCTCCTTGCTGGAGCGGATCCGGGACAGGTTGAGGCCGGCGCCCGAGCCGCCCTTGAAGATCATCCCCTCCTCGCGGTACCAGTTGAGGATCGAGTCCATCGTGTCGTCGACGGAGAGGATGAAGCAGGCACTGACCTGCTGCGGCGCCGACGTGCCGACGTTGAACCACACCGGGGAGTTGAACGAGAACACCTGGTGGACGAGCATCCACGCCAGCTCGTGCTCGAAGACCTCGGCGTCGGCCGCGCCCGCGAAGTAGCCGTGCTGCTCACCGGCGGCGCGGTAGGTGTGCACCACCCGGTCGATCAGCTGCTTGAGGCTCCACTCGCGGTCGGAGTGCCCGACCGCGCCGCGGAAGTACTTCGTGGTAACGATGGTCGAGGCGTTGACCGACCAGGACGACGGGAACTCCACGCCGCGCTGCTCGAAGACGGTCTCGCCGGACTTCCAGTTGGTCTGGACGATGTCCCGGCGCTCCCAGACGACCTGGTCGTAGGGGTGCACCCCCGCGGTGGTGTGGACCCGTCCGACGCGCAGACCGCGTCCGGAGCCCGCGGCCTCGACCGTGCTCGCCTCGACTGTGTCGGTCATGGTGCGACTCCTCCTCGTGTCCGCCCGGGCGACCCTCGCCCGACCGGTGCCTCCGTCGACCGGCGCCCGTCACGGACGGACCACCGGTGCCGTGCCGTGCTCGTGCGTGGTCTGTGGCCACCGGACCCAGCCGGTGCTGCTTGCTCGTGTGGGGCTGGTCGGCGTGCGACGGGCCGGTCGTGCGGGACCGGTCCTGCGGGGCCGGTCGTGCGGGGACGGGGTCCCGCCGACCTCAACCGGTGGGGACGGCCCGGCCGGCCCGGCCGGCCCGGAGGTCGGCGATCGCCGACTCGAAGTCGGCGAGGGAGTCGAAGGACCGGTAGACGCTCGCGAAGCGGAGGTACGCGACCTCGTCGAGGTCCCGGAGCGGGCCGAGGATCGCCATCCCGACCTGCTGGCTGGGGACCTCCGCCGCCCCGCCGGCCCGGATCGTGCCCTCCACCCGGACGGCGAGCAGGGCGAGCTGGTCCTCGGTCACCGGGCGTCCCTGGCACGCCTTCCGGACCCCGACGAGGACCTTCTCGCGGCTGAACGGCTCCGTCGCCCCGGAGCGCTTGACGACCGCGAGGGTCACCTGCTCCAAGGTCGTGAACCGGCGCTCGCAGTCCGTGCACTGGCGGCGGCGGCGGATCGCGCCGCCGTCGTCCGCGGTCCGGCTGTCCACCACACGGGTGTCGATCGCGTGGCAGTAGGGGCAGTGCACGGTCGACACCTCCCGTCGCAGCGCGCTGGCCAGCACCGATCCCTGGGGATGAGCCTGGGGACAGTGCTGTGGATGACATGTGGACAAACCCGACGTCCTGGGGACAACTCTACACAAGGTCTAGGTGCGAAGAGCGGGTCGAACCCCTAGATGTTGTGACCATAGCGGCCGGGTGCGCGGCCGGCAACTCCCGCGCATGCGTGTCGCGCCCCCGCCACCATCGACGATGAGTGATCACGACGATCCGCACGGTGATCGGCTGTCGGCCTGCGGGAACGGCTCGGGCGGCCAGGAACGGCCATGGCCTGGGTGGCCCGGGTGGCCCGGCTGCCTGACCAGGCACTCTGCGGTGGTCGCCCGGAGTTCCCGGAAGCGCCCGGCGGAATCGGACGGTCAGGCGGTGGTGAACAGGTGAGCCGGACGACCAGGTGACGGAGTGGCCGAGGAACCGGGTGATGTCCAGGCGGGTCGCTCGAGTCGGCCGAGTCGTGTGGGTCGGATGGGACGGCCGACTGCCTGGCGTGGAGCCCGGCCGGCCGTCAGCCGACCGGGCCTCCCGGGGCGGCCGTCAGCCGAGCGGGACTCCCGGGGCGACGCCCGACCCGGAGTGGCCGACCGCCGGACCGGCGTGCCGCGCCACCACCGGCACCGCCGCCGACGAGAGGGGTGCCGCCGGTCCGGCCGCCCGAGCGGCGGGCACCACCGTGACCGGGCCCGGTGCACTGCCCGGCGACCACGCGATGCCGGCGGCGACCGCCAGGAACACCGCCGTGAGGGTCGCCACCCGGCGTCCCCGCACGGTCAGCCGGAGGTCCCCCCCGGGCTCCCGACCGGACGCCACCAGCGGCCGGGTCGCCTGCGGCACGGTCGCCCGCGGGACGAGGACCCTCGGCGCGGACACTCCCGGCGCGAGCACTCCCGGCGCGAGCACTCCCGACGACGAGGGGCTCGGCCGCAACGACGCCGGCACCGGTCGGACCGGCGCCAGGAGACCCGCCGGTGGGAGCGCCCGGAGGACCGGTCGGGCCGGACGCCCCGGGCGCACCCGCAGCGCCGCCGCGGCACGCCGGGGCCGCCGGAGCGAACCCACGACCACAGGCCGCCGTGGCGTCCGGGCCCGCAGGAGCAGACCGGGCCGCTCGCCCCACACCGCCGTCATCGACACTGCCGTCATCGCTGCCTCCGTCGTCAGGACCACCCGGCGTCCTTCGTTCGAACGCCTGTGCGAGCGTGACACAGACCACCGACACGATCGAGGGTTTCGAACAGATGTGTGAAATACCGGACGGAACTGGCTAATCTCGGGCGTGTCGGGCCGCGGCGCGCCAGCCGCCGCCCACCACCGACCAGGAGGAGACAGACGTGACCGACACCCCGGAGGCCCCCGGCGGCACGCCTCGGCGCCGCGGTCGGCCCAGCACGGCCACCGTCGTCGAGCTGTTCCCGGACGAGCACGACACCGGGGACGGCCTGACCATCCGCCAGCGCCGCGTCCTGACCGTGATCCGGGAGGCCGTGCAGGCGCGGGGCTACCCGCCGTCCATGCGGGAGATCGGGGAGCAGGTCGGGCTGACCAGCTCGTCGAGCGTCGCCCACCAGCTCACGGTCCTCGAGCGCAAGGGCTTCCTGCGGCGTGACCCGAACCGCCCCCGGGCGCTGGAGGTGCTGTCCCCCGTGACCGCGCCGACCGAGGCGGCGGCGAGCTCGGCGGTCACCGCAGCCGGCGCGTCCACGGTCGACGCGGTGGGACCGACGTCGGATCGTGGGTCCGCCGGTGCC
>CAXSIB010000277.1:0-4965 GCA_964237095.1 uncultured Actinomycetales bacterium | reverse complement strand
ACCTCGGCAACCTCCTCGGAGCGGTCCGGCAGTGGCCGCTCCTCGCGGCCGGCCGGGAGGCCTTCTACTTCGTCGCCGACCTGCACGCGCTCACCGTGGAGCCCGATCCCGCGGTGCTCCGCGAGCGCACCCGCCGCTGCGCCGCCCAGCTGGTCGCGGCCGGCTGCGGGCCGGACGTGTGCACGCTGTTCCTGCAGAGCCAGGTCCCCGAGCACACCGAGCTGACCTGGGTCCTGGGCTGCCTGACCGGTTTCGGCGAGGCCTCCCGGATGATCCAGTTCAAGGACAAGGCCGCCCGCGCCGGGGCCGACGGGACCAACGTCGGGCTGTTCACCTACCCGGTGCTCCAGGCCGCCGACATTCTGCTGTACGACGCCGACGAGGTCCCGGTCGGTGAGGACCAGCGCCAGCACCTCGAGCTGACCCGGACCCTCGCGCAGCGCTTCAACCACCGCTTCGGCCCCACCCTGCGCATGCCCGCGCCGCACATCGTCCCGGCGGTCGCCCGGATCGCCGACCTCGCCGACCCGACCGCGAAGATGAGCAAGTCCTCCTCGTCGGTCGCGGGGCTGCTCAACGTCCTCGACGAGCCGCGGGTCAACGCGAAGAAGATCCGGTCGGCGGTGACCGACACCGGGCGCGAGGTGCGCCTGGACGACGAGGCCAAGCCCGGGATCAGCAACCTCCTGCGCATCCACTCGGCGCTGTCCGGGCGGAGCACCGACCAGCTCACCGACGACTACGCCGGCCGCGGGTACGGCGACTTCAAGGGCGACGTGGCCGAGCTGGTCGTCGCGGCGTTCGCGCCGATCCGGGACCGCACGCTGGAGCTCCTCGCCGACCCGGCCGGGCTCGACGACGTCCTCGCGCGCGGGGCGGAACGGGCCCGCGACGTCGCCGCAGCCACCCTCGCCCGGGTCCGCGAGCGGGTGGGGCTGCTCACCGCGACGCCGCGGGCCGTCGGGACGCGGTGACGGCCGCGGCCCCGACCGACCTTCCGACCGGACCGCCGACCGAACCCGAGCCCGGGCGGGACGGCCTCGTGCGGGTCGGGGTGGTGCTGGCCGTGCCCGAGCCGCTGTGCGGGCGGCTCACCCGCTGGCGCCGGGGGTTCCGCGACCCCCTGGCCGACGTCGTGCCCCCGCACGTGACGCTGCTGCCCCCGCTCGCGGTCGCGCGGACGGCGCTGCCGGGGGTCGTCGAGCACCTGCGGCGGATCGCCCGCACCGAGCCCGGGTTCGGGGTGACGCTGCGCGGGGTCGGCTCGTTCCGGCCGGTGTCCCCGGTCGTCTACGCCGCCCTCGACCGCGGTGCGGGGGAGTGCGCGCACCTGGCGGAGCGGATCCGCACCGGACCGCTGGCGACCACGCTGGCGTTCCCGTACCACCCGCACGTGACCGTGGCCCAGAGCGTCGCCGAGACGATCCTGGACGAGGCCCAGGACAGCCTCCGCGACCTCCGCGCCCGGTTCCGGGTCCGCTCGCTCGACCTGTACCTGACGGCGACGCCGGGGGACGGCGGGTGGGCCCCGTGGCGGCGGTTCGCGCTGGTCGAGGACCCCGACACCGCGGTCCTCGGGGCGGGACCGGCCTCGCGGGGGGCCGGCGCCCGGTCACGGCGGCGTCCCCGGGTGCGCCGCGCCCCCGGGCCGTTGACCGGTCCCGCGGCCGCCTGAGGCGGCCCGAGATCCCGTCGCCGCCCCTGCCGGGGGTCCCACGCGGGATGCTGGTCCGGTGGGCGTCCTCTCGGCGGTGTGGCGGGGGATCCTCCGGGCGGTCGACGCCGGCTTCGCCGCCTTCCGGTTCGCCCGCCGCCACGTCCGTCCCCTGGACCACGCGGCGTCCGCCTGGACCTGGCTCGACGACTGCCGCGGCGCCCGGCTCGCCGCGTACATGTCCTACTACGGGCTGCTCTCGCTCTTCCCGATCCTCGCGCTCGTCCTCGGCGGGATCACCCTGCTCAGCGCCGCCGACCCGGGGATCGGGCGGCGCGCGCACGCCCTCGTCCTGGAGGGCATCGACAACTTCCTGCCCGGCATCGGGGAGAGCAGCTTCCAGACGGGGACGACCGCGCGGATCGACCAGCTGCAGTCCCACGGCCTGGTCACCGTGCTGGTCGGGGTCGGCGTCCTGGTGGTCACCGGCAGCGGCTGGATCTCCGCCCAGCGCGAGGCGATCCGCACGGTGTTCGAGACCGGCGCGAAGTACGACCGGTTCTTCCTCATCGCGAAGGGCCAGGACATCCTCGTGCTGCTGCAGCTCGGGGCGATCCTCGCGGTGTCGGTGACCATCACCGTGTTCGGCACCGACCAGTCCCAGCGCCTCGCCCGCGACGTCGGGCTGGGCGCCTCCGGCGCGGCCACCTTCGCCACCGACGTGGTGGTCGCCCTGCTCGGCGTGCTGACCGGCACCGTCCTGTTCGTCGTGCAGCACCGGACGCTGTCGGGGCTGTCGGGGCGATCCAGCCGGCGGTTCCTGCGGGGCGCGGTCGTCGCCGCGCTGGGCTTCGAGGTCCTCAAGCAGCTGGCGACCGAGGTCATCACCCGCACGCTGCACAACGGCTTCTACGGAGCGTTCACGATCACCGCGGCGGTGCTGATCTGGATCAACCTGACGTCGCGGATCAGCCTCTACGGCGCGTCGTGGACCGTCATCGGCTGGCGGCGGCGCGAGGCGGCCCGCGCCGCCGCGGCCGAGGTCAGGGCCCGCAGACCGGCGCCGGCCTGACCGGCAGGCCGCGACCGGTGGGAGGTCAGAGCCCGTAGACCAGCGCCTGCTTGACCTCGCTGATCGCCTTGGTGACCTCGATGCCCCGCGGGCAGGCCTCGGTGCAGTTGAACGTGGTCCGGCAGCGCCAGACCCCCTCGCGGTCGTTGAGGATCGACAGCCGCTGGGTCGCCGCGGTGTCGCGGGAGTCGAAGATGAACCGGTGCGCGTTGACGATCGCGGCCGGTCCGAAGTACTGGCCGTCGGTCCAGAACACCGGGCACGAGGTGGTGCAGGCGGCACAGAGGATGCACTTGGTGGTGTCGTCGTAGCGCTCGCGCTGCTCCTGGCTCTGCAGCCGCTCCCGGGTCGGGGCGGGGCCGCCGGCGATGAGGAAGGGCAGCACCTGCTTGTAGGAGTCCATGAAGGGCTCCATGTCGACGACGAGGTCCTTCAGCAGGGGCAGGCCCTTGATGGGCTCGACCGTGATCGGCTTCGCCAGGTCGAGGTCCTTCATGAGGGTCTTGCAGGCCAGGCGGTTGCGGCCGTTGATGCGCACGGCGTCGGAGCCGCAGACCCCGTGCGCGCAGGAGCGGCGGAAGGTCAGGGTGCCGTCCTGCTCCCACTTGACGCGGTGCAGGGCGTCGAGGACCCGGTCGGTCGGCTGGGCGTCGACCTCGTAGTCCTCCCAGTGCGGGGCGTCGTCGGTCTCCGGGTTGTAGCGGCGGATCCGGACGACCACGTGCAGCGGCGCCGGCCCGCCCGGCGTCCCCTGGTCCGTGGCGCCCGCCTGCGGGTCGTGCAGCGCCTTGAACGTCGGAGCGGACGCCGCCGCGGGCGCCCCGCCGGCCGGGGCCGGGCCGTCCTCGACGGGATCCTGGTTGATCCCCGGCTCGCGCTGCTCGGTCTCACTCATCAGGCTGCTTCTCCTTCTGAGGTCGAGGTCATCAGTACTTGCGCTCCATGGGCGGGTAGCGGGTGATGACGACGGGCTTGTAGTCCAGGCGGATCTCGGGGCCGGCGGCGCCCTCGACCCGGTAGGCCATCGTGTGCCGCAGGAAGTTCACGTCGTCGCGCGTCGGGTGGTCCTCCCGGAAGTGCCCGCCGCGGGACTCCTGGCGGGCCAGCGCGCCGGCGACCGCGATCTCGGCCAGGTCGAGCAGGAAGCCCAGCTCGACCGCCTCGAGCAGGTCGGTGTTGTAGCGGCGGCCCTTGTCCTGCACGGAGACCCGCGAGTACCGCTCGCGCAGCACCTCGATGTCGACCGTCGCCTGCTTGAGCGTGGACTCGTCGCGGTAGACCCCGGCGTTGAGGTCCATGCTCGCCTGCAGCTCCGAGCGGATCGCCGCGACCCGCTCCCCGGCCACCCGGTCCCGCAGGGTGCCGACCATCGCCGCGACGCGGACCTCGGGGTCGGCGGGCAGCGGCTGCCGGGGGTGGCTGGTCGCGTAGGCGGCGGCGTTCGCGCCGGCCCGGCGGCCGAAGACGTTGATGTCCAGCAGGGAGTTCGTCCCGAGCCGGTTGGACCCGTGGACCGACACGCACGCGACCTCGCCCGCGGCGTAGAGCCCGCCGACCACGCGGGTGTTGTCCGCGAGGACCTCCGCGGCGACGTTGGTCGGGACCCCGCCCATCGCGTAGTGCGCGGTCGGGAAGACCGGGATCGGCTCGTCGTAGGGCTCGACCCCGAGGTAGGTGCGGGCGAACTCGGTGATGTCCGGCAGCTTCGCGTCGATCAGCTCCCGCGGCAGGTGCGTGAGGTCGAGGTGGACGTAGCTCTTCTCGGGCCCGCAGCCGCGGCCCTCGCGGACCTCGCTGACGATCGCCCGCGCCACCATGTCCCGCGGCGCGAGGTCCTTGATCGTCGGGGCGTAGCGCTCCATGAAGCGCTCACCGTCGGAGTTGCGCAGGATCCCGCCCTCGCCGCGGGCGGCCTCGGAGAGCAGGATCCCCAGCCCGGCCAGGCCCGTCGGGTGGAACTGGTAGAACTCCATGTCCTCCAGCGGGAGCCCGGTCCGGGCGACGAGGCCCATGCCGTCGCCGGTGAGCGTGTGCGCGTTGGACGTCGTGCGGAAGACCTTGCCGAAGCCGCCGGTCGCGAGCACGACGGACGTGGCGTTGAAGACGTGCAGCTCACCCGTGGCGAGCTCGTAGGCGACGACCCCGCTGACGTCGGCGTGGCCGTCGGTCAGGAGCAGGTCGAGGACGTAGAACTCGTTGTAGAACTCGACGTCGCGCTTGATGCACTGCTGGTACAGGG
>CAXSIB010000276.1:0-4971 GCA_964237095.1 uncultured Actinomycetales bacterium | reverse complement strand
GGTGGGGCACCTCGTCCGCCCCACCCGCCACCACCGGGTGCCGGCGTGCCGGTGTGGCCGCCCGTCGGGTCGTGACGGCGGGCGGTCCCGCCGCGATGATGGCCGGAGCACCCGGGCACCCGGGCGGCGGTCCACCGCCGCCGCCGTCCGGCGCGCGGCGGACGAGGGTGGGGCCATGACGACATCGACAGACCAGCGGGTCACCGGGTTCTGGGTGGGCGGCAAGCAGCGCACCGGCACCGACAGCGTCGAGATCTGCCACCCGTGGGACGGCCACGTCGTCGGGCGGGCCGCCGTGCCCGGCGCCGCCGACGTCGAGGAGGCCGTCGCGGGAGCCGCCGCGGTCGCGCCCGAGCTCGCCGCCGCGCCGGCGTACGTCCGCGCGGAGGCCCTCGCCCACGTGAGCCGCCGCCTCGCCGAGCGCCGCGAGGAGGTCGCCGCGCTGATCACCGCGGAGAACGGCAAGCCGTCGGTGTGGGCCCTCGCCGAGGCCGCCCGCGCGGTGTCGGTGTTCCGGATCGCCTCGGAGGAGGCCCGCCGGGCCTCGGGGACGATGCAGCGCCTGGACACCGACCCGGGCGGAACCGGTCGCCTCGCCTACACGACGCGGGTCCCGCGCGGCCCGGTCCTCGGCATCGCGCCGTTCAACTTCCCGCTCAACCTCGTGGCCCACAAGGTGGCCCCCGCGCTCGCGGTCGGGGCGCCGATCGTGATCAAGCCGGCGCCGGCGACCCCGCTGTCGGCGCTGCTGCTCGGGGAGCTGCTCGCGGAGACCGATCTGCCGACCGGCTCGTGGTCGGTGCTGCCCGTGCCGAACAGCGCCATGACCGGGCTGGTCGCCGACCCGCGGCTGCCCGTGGTCTCCTTCACCGGCTCGGACACCGTCGGCTGGCAGATCCGCGACGCCGTCCCGCGCAAGCACGTCGTGCTCGAGCTCGGTGGGAACGCGGCGGTCGTCGTGGCCCCGGACTGGGACCGTCCGGGCGACCTCGAGCACGCCGCCGCCCGGGTCGCGACCTTCGCGATGTACCAGGCGGGGCAGTCGTGCATCGCCGTCCAGCGGGTCTACGTCGCGGCGCCGCTCGCCGAGCGCTTCACCGCGGCGCTGCTCGACGCGGTCGCCGCGCTCGGCGTCGGGGACCCCACCGCCGCGGGCGTGCAGGTCGGCCCGCTGACCAGTGTCGCGGCGGCCGAGCGGGTCGAGGGCTGGGTGGCCGAGGCGGTCGCCGCCGGCGCGCAGCTGCGCTCGGGCGGGACCCGCGACGGTGCGACCGTCGCCCCCACCGTGCTGACCGGGGTGCCTCACTCGGCGCGGGTCAGCGTCGACGAGGTGTTCGGCCCGGTCGTCCTCGTCGAGGAGGTGCCCGACCTCGACGCCGGCTTCGCGGCGGTCAACGACTCCCGGTTCGGCCTGCAGGCCGGCGTCTTCACCCACGACGTGGCGGTCGCGTTCCGCGCGCACCGCGAGCTGGAGGTCGGCGGCGTCATCGTCGGCGACGTCCCCAGCTACCGCGCCGACCAGATGCCCTACGGCGGGGTGAAGGACTCCGGCACCGGCCGCGAGGGCGTCGCCGCGGCGATGGCGGACCTGACCGAGCAGCGGGTGCTCGTCCTCACCGGCCTGGTGCTCTGAGCCCGCCGGGGCGGGCGCCCGCCGTCAGTTCGGCAGGGCCCGACATGACGGGTCCGGACGCGGCACCCGCCCGCAGCGAGCGCACGGTGTCGTCCGCCGCGGCGCCGACCCGGTCGTCGCGGACCGCGTCCGCCGGTCGAACGACCACGCTGATCGCGCCCGCGGCGGCACCCGGGCGAGGTCGGCGGCCAGGAGAGAACGGTGGCCCCGGTAGGACGGGGTGGCCCCGGACTCGTCGCGAGCAGGTCCGCGGCGGCCGGCAGCAGCACCTGCCGGGGGCGTGCAGGGACCGCTCGTCGAGCGCGGCGGGCGGGGGCAGAGCGGGCCGGTCAGCGCGCCGGCAGCGGGTGCCGGCGGCGGCTCGCCCGGGTGGCCCGGTCCGGGCGCGGCGTCACTTGCGGCCGGACTGCCAGTTCATGCCCCAGCCGTAGGCCTCGTCGAGCTGGCGCTGCATGCCGTTGATGTAGCGGACCTCGCGCCGGACGCGCAGCTGGCCGCCGTCGTTCTCCAGCAGGGCGATCGCGCACGTCTTGGACGACGGGTCGTCCTCGTCGAGGCGGACCTCGATCGGGACCCCGTCGGCGGGGGTCAGGGTCACCACCGCGTCGGCCTGGGCCCAGTTCGGGGTGCCCTCGTAGATGAAGGCGAACACCAGCAGCCGCCGGATCGACGCGATCTGGGACAGGTCGACGGTCAGGTTCTCCCCGCCCTCGCTCGACCCGGACCGGTCGTCGCCGTCCAGGACCACCACCGGCCGCCCGCTCGCGCCGGCCGCGGACGTGAACGCGTTCCCCAGCGCCTGCACGACGCCCTTGCCGGTGGTCAGCTCGTACAGGCAGGCCAGGTCGAGGTCGACGGCGCCGGACCTGCGGAACAACCCCTTGGCCTTGCCGGCGTTCCAGCGCAGGTTGACCTTCAGCTCACCGCCGCTCTGGCTCTTGGTGAGCGAGACGGTCGGCGAGGTCTTCGTCAGGACGACGCGGTCGGGCATGTTCGACCTTCCTCAGGCGGGACGAGCGGCGGTCGGCGTGCTGGCGGTGCGCCCGGTCCGGGAGCCGGGCGGGGGCCTGGTGCGTGAGTCGCGGTGCCTCGTGCGGGGGCGGGGTGGGGACACGGTAGGGCCGGCGCGGCCCGCACGCGTCCCCTGGGGAACGCTCAGCCGGCGGCGGCGGGGGTGGGCCGGTCGGCCGGCGCGCCGGGACCGCCCGCCCCGGCGACGGTGGGGCCGACCCGGCGGTTGCGGACGAGGGAGCTGACGAAGGCGGCCACGATGAAGGCGACCCCGATCAGGCCGGTGACCGCCTCCGGCACGTGGTGCTCGATGCTCACCAGCAGGAGCACCGCGAGGGCCAGGATCGCCCAGTGGGCGCCGTGCTCCAGGTACGGGTACTCGGCGAGGGTGCCCGACCGGACCAGGAGCAGGGTCAGGGAGCGGATGAACATCGCCCCGATGCCGAGCCCGAGGGCGATGATCACCGGGTCGGAGGTGATCGCGAACGCCCCGATCACGCCGTCGAAGCTGAACGACGCGTCGAGGACCTCGAGGTAGAGGAACAGCGCGAGCCCGGCCTTGCCGGCCGCGAGCGCGACCTGCACGCCACCACCGCTGCCGCCACTGCCACTGCCACTGCCACTGCCGCCACTGCCGCTGCCGGTCCCGCCCGACGACGACGCCGCGGCCGCAGCGTCGTCGGCCGCCTCCTCCACCGCGTCGGTGTTGAAGAGCTCACCCAGGCCGTCGACGGCGAGATAGGTCAGCATCCCCAGCAGCCCGGCACCGAGGACGGTCGGGCGGTGGGAGCTGGCGAAGGTCTCGGCGGCCGCGTAGAGCGCGACCCCGGACACGATCGTCGGCATGGCCCCGAACGCGCTGAGGCGGGCCAGCGGCCGCTCGACGAAGCCGAGCCAGTAGATGTCGCGCTCGTCGAAGAAGTAGGAGAGCACGAGCATCAGCAGGAACATCCCGCCGAACGCGGCGATCGCGGGGTGCGCGTCGTTCAGCAGCGACGTGTACGACCTCGGGTCGCTGGCCGGACCCTGGGCGAGGGCGAGGCGGACCGCCTCGACCGGGTTCAGCCGGGCGGTGATCCCGACGATGAGCAGCGGGAAGACCAGGCGCATGCCGAACACGGCGATGACCACGCCGACGGTCAGGAACATCCGCCGCCAGAACTCGTTCATCCGGACCAGCACCCCGGCGTTCACGATCGCGTTGTCGAAGGACAGGCTCACCTCGAGGACCCCGAGGATCGCGGCGACCCCGAGCCCGGCGGGCCCGGCGTAGAGCAGGGCGAGGGCGAGGCACACCACGGTGAAGCCGAGGGAGATGCCGAACGTGCGGAGGAACACGGGTCGTCCGATCCGGTCGAGGGGGTGGCGGGGCCCGGCGGCCGGTGGCGGGCGCCACGGCCGGCGCCCCGTGGCCGACGGCACCTGACCCTGAGGCCACGCGGGGACCGTCGGCCGGCGGGCGCCGGGCGTGGGAGGTCAGCGCTGCGGCGTCAGACGTTGACGCCGTAGTCCTGGGCGATCCCGGCCAGGCCGGAGGCGTAGCCCTGGCCCACAGCCCGGAACTTCCAGTCCGCGCCGTTGCGGTAGACCTCGCCGAAGACCATCGCGGTCTCACTCGCGGAGTCCTCGGACAGGTCGTAGCGGGCGAGCTCGCGGTTGTCGACGTCGTTGACCACGCGGATGAAGGCACCGCGCACCTGGCCGAAGTTCTGCCGGCGGTTCTCGGCGTCGTAGATGGAGACCGCGAACACGACCTTGTCCGCCTGCGCGGGCACGCCGGGGACGTTGACCTTGATCTGCTCGTCGTCCCCCTCGCCCTCACCGGTCAGGTTGTCGCCGGTGTGCACGACGGACCCGTCCGGGCTGCTGAGGTTGTTGAAGAAGACGAAGTGCTTGTCCGACAGGACCTTGCCCGCGGTGTCGGCGATGATCGCCGAGGCGTCGAGGTCGAAGTCGGCGCCGGTGGTGGTCCGGATGTCCCAGCCGAGGCCCACCGTGATCGCGACGAGACCCGCCGCCCCGGCCTCCTTGGTCAGGGAGACGTTGCCGCCCTTGGTCAGGGACACGCCCATGCTGTTCCTCCTGGCTCGACACCCGCCGGCCGCGGCCGGTGTTGACGTCGGTGCTGACGTCGACGGCGGACCCGGGTGGGTCGGCCGGTCGGTGCGACGCTAACGGGTCCGAGCGGGGTCGGCGAGCACCGTCGGTCTCCCGCGGTGCACGCCGGCCGGTCGGGTGCGTCCGGTGGACGACCCGCCGTGCTCCCCGGACGCCGGTCGTCCCCCGCCCGACCCCCCGGGGCCGGCCGGCGGGAGAGGATGGTGCGG
>CAXSIB010000275.1:0-4971 GCA_964237095.1 uncultured Actinomycetales bacterium | reverse complement strand
GACGCCCTCGCGCTGCCGTTCGCCGACGCGAGCTTCGACGCGGTGACGATGAGCTTCGGGCTGCGCAACACCACCGACGCCGCGGCGGCGCTGGCCGAGATGGCCCGGGTCACGAAGCCGGGCGGGCGCCTGGTGGTGTGCGAGTTCTCGGCCCCGACGTGGGCGCCGTTCCGCCGCGTCTACCTCGGCTACCTGCTCGGGGCACTGCCGGCGCTGTCGCGGCTGGCGTCCTCGGACCCGGCCGCCTACGACTACCTGGCCGAGTCGATCCGGGCCTGGCCCGGTCGAGAGGAGCTGGCGACGGTCATCCGGGACGCGGGGTACGGGGCAGTCGCCTGGCGGGACCTGACCGGCGGCATCGTCGCCCTCCACCGAGCCGTCCGGTGCCCTCTCGGCGACCACCCGGGCACGCCTACCATGGGGACATCGTGAACAACGTCACAAGCGTGCTCGAGACCGGTCCCGACGAAGCCACTGCCACCGACCCCGCCGTGGAGGTCCGGGAGGCCGACGTCGTGGTCGTCGGCGCCGGGCCGGCCGGGTCCGCGACCGCCACCCACCTCGCCCGCGCCGGGCTCGACGTCGTCGTGCTGGAGAAGTCGGCGTTCCCCCGGGAGAAGGTCTGCGGCGACGGCCTGACCCCGCGGGCGACGAAGCAGCTGGTCAGGCTCGGCATCGACGTGTCGGAGGCCGCGGGCTGGATCCACAACCGCGGCCTGCGCGTCTACGGCGGCGGCCTGCGCCTCGAGCTGCCCTGGCCGGACCTGGCCGAGTTCCCCGACTACGGCCTGGTCCGGACCCGTCTCGACCTCGACCAGATCCTGGCGACCCACGCGGTCGCCAACGGCGCGACGCTGCTCGAGCGGGTCAGCGTCGACGGTCCGGTCCGCGACGAGCGCACCGGGCGGGTCACCGGCGTGACCGCCGCGGTCCGCTCCGGCGAGCGCGGCTCCCCGGTGCGCCGGCTGCGGGTCGACGCCCCGGTCGTGATCGCCGCCGACGGCAACTCCAGCCGGCTCGGGCTCGCCGCCGGCCGGCCCCGGCGCACCGACCGCCCGCTCGGCGTCGCGGTCCGGACCTACTTCACCTCGCCCCGGACGAACGACGACATGCTCGAGTCCTGGCTGGAGCTGTGGGACGGCAAGCCGGGGGAGTCGAACCTGCTGCCCGGCTACGGCTGGGTGTTCGGGGTCGGGGACGGCACGTCCAACGTCGGCCTGGGGATCCTCAACTCCTCGTCGGCCTTCAAGAACAGCGACTGGCGGGACATGCTCCGCCGATGGCTGGAGAACACCCCGCCCGAGTGGGGCTTCACCCCGGAGAACCAGGTCGGGGAGATCCGCGGCGCCGCGCTGCCGATGGCCTTCAACCGGGCCCCGCAGTACGCCGACGGCCTGCTGCTCGTCGGGGACGCCGCGGGCATGGTCAACCCCTTCAACGGCGAGGGCATCGCCTACGCCCTGGAGTCCGCCGGGTACGCGGCCGAGGCCGTCGTCCAGGCCCTCGCCCGCTCCGACACCCGGTCCCGCGACCTCGCGCTGGCGGCCTACCCGCGGGCGCTGCGGGCGGACCTCGGCGGCTACTACAGCCTCGGTCGGGTCTTCGTCCGGCTCATCGGTCACCCCGAGGTGATGAAGCTGTGCACCCGCCACGGGATGCCGCACCCGACCCTCATGCGCCTGGTGCTGAAGCTGCTCGCCAACCTCGCGGACCACCGCGGCGGGGACGCGACCGACCGCATCGTCACGGCCCTGTCGAAGCTGACGCCGGCCTCGTGAGCGCCTGCGACCAGGGGTGCACGGCGGACGCGGCGGCCGTCGGCCCACGGGTGGGCCCTGCGCGGTGGACGTCCTACCCCGGGCCTACGATTGCCGCGGTGCCGACGCTGGTCGGAGCGGTCCGACCGCAGGTCGGCGGAGGGAGTGAGGCTGCATGAGCGCGTACTACCCGATCCTCGTCCTGGCGATCTTCGCCGTCGGCTTCGCGCTCGTCTCGATGGCCGGCGCGGTGCTGGCCGGCCCGAAGCGCTACAACCGGGCCAAGCTCCAGTCCTACGAGTGCGGCATCGAGCCCACCCAGCAGGACATGAGCGGCGGCAAGTTCTCGCTGAAGTTCTACATGACGGCGATGCTCTTCATCGTCTTCGACATCGAGATCGTCTTCCTCTACCCCTGGGCGGTCACGTTCAACGCCCTCGGGTGGTTCGGGCTCGTCGCCGCGCTCCTGTTCCTCGTCCTCATCACCGTGCCGTTCTTCTACGAGTGGCGCCGGGGCGGGCTCGAGTGGGACTGAGGGCCGCCTGCGGGCCGAGCGTGACGCCGAGGGCCGCCTGCGGGCCGAGCGTGACGCCGAGGGCCGCCTGCGGGCCGAGCGTGACGCCGAGGGTCCGAACCGCACGCACCGCTGACACCGACATCACCAGGAGGGGCTGACCATGGGCGTCGAGGAGAAGGTTCCGGCAGGGGTCCTGCTGTCGAGCGTGGAGAAGCTGGTCGGCCTGGTCCGCAAGAGCTCGGTCTGGCCGGCCACCTTCGGCCTGGCCTGCTGTGCGATCGAGATGATGAGCGTCGGCGGTCCCCGCCACGACATCGCCCGGTTCGGGATGGAGCGGTTCTCCGCCTCCCCCCGCCAGAGCGACCTGATGATCGTGGCCGGCCGGGTCAGCCAGAAGATGGCCCCCGTGCTCCGCCAGATCTACGACCAGATGCCCGAGCCCAAGTGGGTCATCGCGATGGGCGTCTGCGCCTCGTCGGGCGGGATGTTCAACAACTACGCGATCCTGCAGGGCGTCGACCACGTCGTGCCCGTCGACATCTACCTGCCGGGCTGCCCGCCGCGCCCGGAGATGCTGCTCGACGCGATCCTCAAGCTGCACGAGAAGATCCAGAACACCCCGCTCGGGGCGCACGCCCGCAAGCAGTTCGGCGAGGAGGAGCGGCTCGCCCTCGCCGCCCCGGCCACGATCGAGATGACGGGCCTGCTGCGGTGACGGCCCCCACCGGGTCCGAGCCGGACCACGCACCCGGGTCCGCGGCGAGCGGGCCGGGTCAGCAGGCCGGCGCGCCGACAGCTGCGGCCCCGGCGTCGGAGCCCTCGTCGCCCGCGGAGGACACCTCCGGGGTCAACCGGTCCGCCGAGGACACCGCCCCGGATGCGGCCGGCTCGCCCACCGCGCTGAACGACGGGCTGCCCGCGCTGAGCCCGGACTCCCACGGCGACCGCGCGATCGGCAGCCGGCATGGGCTGTTCGGGCCGGTCGGCTCCGGTGACACCTCCGGCTACGGCGGTCTCGTCCGGGTCGTCCTGCTCCCCGGGGCGACGCCGCGGCCGTGGGGCAGCTGGTTCGACGAGCTCGCCGAGCGGCTCGCCGCGGTCCTGCCCGACTACGGCAGCAGCTTCGGCGGGGCCGTCGAGTCCGTCGTCGTGGCGTCGGGCGAGCTGACGCTCCACATCCGCCGAGCGGCGCTGCCGACCGTGGCCCGGGCGCTGCGTGACGACGCCGAGCTGCGGTTCGAGCTCTGCTCCGGGGTGTCCGGGGTGCACTACCCGGGCGACACGGGGCGCGAGCTGCACGCCGTCACCCACCTGCTGTCCCTGACCCACAACCGGCGCCTGCGCCTGGAGGTCTCGGTCCCGGACGCCGACCCGCACCTGCCGTCCCTCGTCGGGGTCTACCCGACCGCGGACTGGCACGAGCGCGAGACGTTCGACTTCTTCGGGATCGTCTTCGACGGCCACCCGTCCCTGACCCGGATCGAGATGCCCGACGACTGGCCCGGGCACCCCCAGCGCAAGGACTACCCGCTCGGCGGGATCCCCGTGGAGTACAAGGGCGCCACCGTCCCGCCGCCCTCCGAGCGCCGCAGCTACTCCTGACCCGCTGCGACTCCCGCCTCCGACCAGTCCCGACCCGACCGCCGACCCGCACCCCGCGATGAGGACCGTGACGCGATGACACAGACAGCGACCGAGCCCGGCCAGGACGAGTTCGCCGGCTCCCGGCGCACCACCGAGGGCACCGTCTACACGGTCACCGGCAACGACTGGGACTCCGTCGTCCAGGGCGTCCGGACCGGCGACGACGAGAAGATCATCGTCAACATGGGACCGCAGCACCCGTCCACCCACGGGGTCCTGCGGATCATCCTCGAGATCGACGGCGAGACCGTCACCGAGACCCGCTGCGCGATCGGGTACCTGCACACCGGCATCGAGAAGTCGATGGAGTACCGGACCTGGACGCAGGGCACCACCTTCTGCACCCGCATGGACTACCTGTCGCCGATCTTCAACGAGACCGCGTTCTGCCTCGGGGTCGAGCGCCTGCTCGGGGTCACCGACCAGATCCCCGAGCGGGCGAGTGTCCTGCGGGTCATGACGATGGAGATCAACCGGATCGCGAGCCACTGGGTCGCGGTCGCGACCGGCGGCATGGAGCTGGGCTCGACCACGCTGATGACCAACGGCTTCCGCGAGCGCGAGGTGGCCCTCGACGCCCTCGAGGAGATCACCGGGCTTCGCATGAACCACGCCTACGTGCGCCCGGGCGGGGTGGCCCAGGACATCGACGACCGCGGCATCGCCAAGGTGCGCGAGTTCATCGCGTGGACGAAGGAGCACCTGCAGGAGTACATGGGCCTCGCGTCGGACAACCCGATCTTCGCGGGCCGGCTCAAGGACGTCGCGGTGCTCGACCTGGCCGGCTGCATGGCCCTCGGCGTCACCGGGCCGCCGCTGCGCGCGACCGGCCTGCCCTGGGACCTGCGCAAGACCCAGCCGTACTGCGGCTACGAGACCTACGACTTCGACGTCCCGGTGTGGGACTCCTCCGACGCCTTCGGCCGCTTCCGGGTCCGGCAGCTGGAGATCCCCGAGTCGCTGCGGATCGTCGAGCAGTGCCTGGACCGCCTCGTGCCCGGGCCGATCATGGTGGCCGACAAGAAGATCGCGTGGCCGGCCCGCCTCGCGGTC
>CAXSIB010000274.1:0-4985 GCA_964237095.1 uncultured Actinomycetales bacterium | reverse complement strand
AGCGCGGCCAGGCCGTCCGCGACCAGCGTCCGCGCCGGCAGGCCCTGGATCGCCACCGTCGCCGCGGCCTCGGCGCGGGCCACGCCGGTGCGGAGGTCACCGGGCTCCGGGCGCCGGACCGACAGGACGGTCACCTCGCAGCCGGCCGCCCGCAGCTCGGCCACCTCCCGCTCGATGAACGCGTGCGAGAGCGCCGGGTACTGGCTGACGAGGTAGGCGACCGCGGTCACGCCGCGGCCCCGCCCGACCGGGCCCCGGTCCCGCGGGTCCGTCGCTGGCGCAGGGCCCGGCCGAGCATCGCCACCGCGAACGGGACGTCCTCGAGCAGGTAGCGCCGGGCCAGGCGGCCCGGCTCGTGGGCGAGGCGGTGCACCCACTCGACCCCGTGCTCCTGCATCCACCGCGGCGCCCGGGAGATGTCGCCGGCCACGAAGGTCAGCGCGGCGCCGCACCCCACGAACCAGACGTCCGGGAACCGCTCGCGGAGGGCGAGGATCAGCCGTTCCTGGCGGGGGAAGCCGAGCCCGACGAAGACGACGGCCGGGGCGTGGTCCCGGATCGAGCGGTCGATGGCCGCCAGCGCGGCCGGGTCGCCCTCGAAGCCGAACGGCGGGAAGTGGGCCGACGCCCGGATGGACGGGTACTCCGCGGTCAGCACCCGGACGCCGCGCTCGGCCACGCCGGGGTCCCCGCCGAGGAGCAGGACCGGGAGCCCGTCGCGGGCCGCGGCCGCACAGAGGCTCCAGATGAGCGACGCCCCGGTGACCCGGGCGGGCAGCGGGGTGCCGGTCACGCGGCTGGCCCAGACGATCGGCATGCCGTCGGCCAGCACCAGGTCGGCGCCGGTCGCCACCGCGCCGAGGTCGGGTGACCGCAGCTGGCGCAGGATGCTCGCGTTCGGGGTGAGGACGAAGCCGCCGGTGCCGGCCGCCGCGCGGGCGGTGACCACCGCCACGGCCTCGGACTCGGTGACGGGGTCGAAGGCGATGCCGTCGACGACGGTGCGGACAGGGGTCTGCGGCAAGGACCACTCCGGGGGGACAGGCGCTCAGCGGGTCGATCGGTCGGTCAACCAGGGACGTGCGGACGGACCGCGTGCACGCCATCGAGCCAGAGCGGTGACGAGCAGGTACGTCACGCCGTCAGGGACTCTGCGTGGCTCGTTCCTGCACAGCGTAACCAGAGCCCGCACGGTGGCCCCCGTCGAGGAGCCGGCCGCCGGGCCCTGCTCGCCCGCGGCGGACTCACCCAGCAGCTCTGCGTTGCCGCTCGCCACCCGGGTCCGGACCCGCACGAGGGAGCGCAGGTCGCGGGGGGCCTGCACGGTGAACGTGTGGCCCGGGAGCACCTCGCGCTCGCCGCGGGTGAACAGCCCGGAGACGAACAGGTCGTCCGCGGTGACGTCGGGGAACGCCCCGAAGCGGGCGCGACCGGCGTCGGACAGGGCGTAGAAGCCCAGTCCCACCAGGCCGTCGCGGCTGTAGGGGAGCTCCGCGAACGCCCGGTACCAGCTGCGCACCGCCCAGGGGCGGCCGTCCAGGGCGACGGCCATCGTCGGGCTGGCCACGGCGGGCACCCCGGGCGGCAGGGCCGCGGCGACCGCCCGCAGCGCGGCGGCGGAGACCGTGATGTCCGCGTCGAGGTAGATCCGCGGGAAGACCGAGCACGCGGCGTCGCCCGCGTTGAGGGCGCCGACCTTCGACGCCGCCTCCCGTTCGAGCACCCGAACACCGGGAAAACCCCGGGCCCGGGCCGCGGTGTCGTCGTGGCAGCCGTTGGCGACCACGACGACCTCGGCCTCCCCGGCGGCCAGATCGGGGACGAAGCCCTGCAGGCAGCGGCCGACGACCGTCGACTCGTCGTGCGCGGGGATCACCACGGAGAAGGCCGCGAGGGGCGGTCGGGGATCGTCCACGGCGCAGTTCCTAGCAGAGACCGGCGCCTCCCGGCCGGTCCCCGCGACCGCCTGCCGGCCGCGGCCGGCATCGGTGCGTAGCCGGTTGGGTACTGTCGCGGTGCGCTCGACGACGTCCGCCCCCGTCCTCGACCGGGATCGCGTCGACCTCCTGACGCGCCGCCCGGCACCCGGGAACCGTCCGCCAGACAGGAGAGCCGTGCAGGACGACATGCCGCCGGAGCCCACCCCCGTGTCCCCGCTGAGCGCCCTCCGCCGGCACTGGGTGGTGACCGCGCTGCTCACGGCGCTCGGCCTGCTCGCCGGCCTGTACGTCGGCGACGCGAAGCCCGTCACCTACACCGCCCAGGCGCGGCTCGCGGTCGGCGGCCAGCAGATCGCCAGCTTCCAGGTCCCCGGGTACGCCCTCGCGGCCCAGGAGGTCGCCGCGAACTACGCCCGCTACGTCGGGCTGCCCCAGTCCCAGGCGACCTTCCGGACGGTGCTCGGCGCCGACGCCTCGAAGGTCGCGGCCGTCGTCGGCTCCCCGATCGCCGAGTCCAACATCGTGCTCGTGGAGGTCACGGCGACCGACCGCGCGGTGAGCGTCCGGGCCGCCGACGCGGTGGCCGCGAGCCTGCTCACGTCGGCGAACACCCCGACCACGACCGCCGGTTTCTACCTGCGCCAGTACACGGCCGTCTCGGGGACCCTCCACGTCCAGCAGGCGACGCTCGCGGCCGCCAAGGACCGCCTCGTCGTCCTGACCGCGGGCCGGGCCCGGCCCGGCACGCTGGCCGCCCAGCAGACCCTGGTCAACGACCTGACCACCGTCGTGTCCACGCTGACGATCCGGCAGTCGACCCTCGGCGGGCAGTACACGACCGCGGTCACCGGGGCGAGTGCCTACACCAAGCTCGAGGTCGCCCAGCCCGCGGTCGTGACCCTCACCACCCACCGGTCGTCGATCGAGCGGTACGGGGTCGCGGGGCTGGTCGGCGGGGTCGTGCTCGCGATGGTCCTCGGGGTCCTGCTCGAGCGGCGCGCGGCCCGGCGGCGGTCGGCCGGGCACCGCGGGGGCACCGCGGCGGCCGAGCCCGCGCCGGAGCTCGTCTCGAGCCGCACCGGCCGGTGACGGCGCCCAGCCCCGCCGGGACCCTGGGGGCCCGCGCCGAGCCGCGGCCGACGCCGGCCGCGGCTCGGGTCCCGGTCACGGCCCTGGACCCCGCGTCGGCCGGGCGGCCGCCGGCGTACGTCGTGGTGTTCCTGGTCATGATCCTGGCGGACACCACGTCGGGCTACAGCCGGCTGCTCGGCTTCCCGCTGCCCCCGCAGCGGCTCCTGCTGGCGCTCGGGATCGTCCTGCTCGCCCTGGACCGCCGGCCGTGGCGCCGGCTCCGGCTGCGGCTGCGCCCGGTCCACGTGGCGGCCGCCGTGCTGCTCGGGTGGGTCCTGTGGTCGGCCTCGGGGGCGGGCACGCTGTCCACCAGCCTCGGGTTCTACGCGTTCCTCGACCGCCTGGCGGTGCCGATGGGCGCGTTCACCTTCGGGCCCGTGGTCTTCGCGACCCGCCGCGACCGCCAGCTGCTGCTGAAGGTCCTCACCGTCCTCGGCCTCTACCTCGGCGTCACCGCCGTCCTGGAGTTCTTCGGCCCGCACGCACTGGTGTTCCCCCGCTACATCGTCGACCCGGGGGTGGGCATCCAGTACGGCCGGGCCCGCGGGCCGTTCGCGGAGTCCGAGGCCGACGGGCTGGCCATGACCGCGTGCGGCTTCGCGGGTGGCCTGCTGGCCTGGCAGTCCGTCCGCTGGCGCCGCGCGGGGGTGGCCTGCGCCGCGGCGTGCCTGCTCGGGGTCTTCCTCACCCTGACCCGCGCGAACTGGGTCGGCGCCGGGGCGGCCGTCCTGCTCGCGTTCGTGGCCGTCCGGCCGCTGCGCCGGTGGCTGGCCGTCCTGGTCCCCGCCACCCTGGTGAGCGGGGTCGCCCTGCTCTCGTTCATCCCGTCCCTCGCTCTCGCGGTCACCGACCGGACGAAGACCCAGCGGTCGGTGCTGGACCGCTACAACACCGACAACGCCGCCCTGCGGATCATCGACCAGCACCCGCTGAGCGGCGTCGGGTGGGAGCGGTTCATCGTGGTGGGCAGCGACTACGTCCGCCAGGCGTCCACGTACCCGATCACCAACGTCGGGATCGAGACCCACAACGTGTTCCTCGGCCGCGCGGCCGAGCTGGGCCTGCCGGCGGCGATCGTCTTCGTGCTCGCGGTCGCCCTCGGCCCGCTGCGCGCGGTCCTCCGCCCGGTCCGCGGGGAGTTCGCCGGCTGGCGCGTCGTGTCGCTCGGGGTCGTGCTCAGCTGGTTCGTCTGCGCGATGCTCAGCCCGCTGACCTACTCCACCCCCAACCTCCTGTTCTGGCTGATCCCGGGAGTCACCCTGATGCCCTACCTGACCCGTGACCGGTCCGGCGGCGACGTGCTGTCCGGCGATCTGCGGCGGCCGTCGTGACGGGCGCCTCGGGTCTCACCCGCAGCGCCGCGGTCGTCGGCTACCTCGCGTTCGCCCGGCACCTGCCGTGGTCCCCGCGCCCGGGCGGCCGCCAGGCCCGGCGGCTGCGCGCCCTGCTCGCGGCCCGGATGCTCGACGCCTGCGGCGAGGACGTCAACGTCGAGCACGGGGCCTGGTTCGGCTCGGGGCGGGGGATCAGCCTCGGCGACCGGTCCGACATCGGGATGGACGCCCTGGTCATCGGCCCGCTGCGGATCGGCGCCGACGTGATGATCGGCCCGCGCTGCGTCTTCCTGGCCAGCAGCCACGAGACCGCCGACGTCACCCGGCCGATGAACACCCAGGGGTTCGGCCCGGACCGGGAGATCGTCATCGAGGACGACGTCTTCATCGGGGCGGGCACGACGGTCCTGGCCGGGCGCCGGATCGGGCGCGGCGCCATCGTGGGCGCGGGCTCCGTGGTCACCCGCGACATCCCGCCGTGGTCGGTCGCGGTCGGCAACCCGGCGCGCGTCGTGCGCAGCCGCCTCCCGGCCGACCAGCCCGCGGGCTGACCGCGGCCGGTCCGGGCGGTCAGCCGGCC
>CAXSIB010000273.1:0-4992 GCA_964237095.1 uncultured Actinomycetales bacterium | reverse complement strand
GTCGCCGCCGTCGTGGGCTGGGTGGCGTGGGCGTCGGCCGGGCACGACCCGTCCTCGATCGGGCACCAGGTGGTGTCGATCGGGGTGGCCGGGCCGCACGCGATCCCGGTGGTGTTCAGCGTCACCCGCCCGCCCGGCACCCCGCTCTCGTGCGTCCTGGACGCGACCGACAGCCACAGCACCGTGGTCGGGCGGGCCGTCGTCCGGGTGCCTGCGTCGAGGGCCGGGCAGCAGCAGCTCCGGGTGTCGGTCGCGACCACGGGGACCGCGGTGAACGTGACCGTCGACGGCTGCCAGGCGCCGGGCGGCACCGGGCTCAACTGACCGCGGGACGGAGCTGGACCGACCGCGGGACGGGGTCGGGCGGGGCCCACGCGGCGGGGTCGACGGCCTCGCGGAGGGCTGCGGGCCCCCGATCACTTGCTACCGTCGCAGCTTCGAGTGAGCCAGCAGCAGCACCAGAGTCCGCAGCACCAGACCACGGCACGGCGGCGCGACCCGCGCCCGCGCCGCCCACCCGGGGAGGTACACCGTGACCCAGACGCACGCCACCGACGACGTGGCCTGGCTGACGCAGGAGGCCTACGACCGGCTCAAGGCCGAGTACGACGAGCTGTCCGGCCCCGCGCGGGCCGAGGTCGCGACCCGGATCGAGGAGGCCCGGGCCGAGGGCGACCTCCGGGAGAACGGCGGCTACCAGGCCGCGCGGGAGGAGCAGGGCAAGCAGGAGGCCCGCATCCGCCAGCTCGACGGCCTGCTGCACCGCGCCCGGGTGGGCATGGAACCGGCGTCGTCCGGCGTCGTGGGACCGGGGTCCAAGGTCCGGGCCCGCTTCGTCGCCGACGACGAGGAGGTCACGTTCGTCCTCGGCTCGCGTGAGGTGGTCGGCCTCGACGACTCCGTCGACCTCGACGTGTACTCCCCCCAGTCCCCGCTCGGCAGCGCCGTCAACGGCCACCGCGCGGGCGACACGGTCAGCTACACCACCCCCACCGGGGTCGCCATCGAGGTCCAGGTCCTCGAGGCGGTCCCGTTGGGGTCCTGAGCGCCCGTGCTCCTCTCCGACCGTGACATCCGGGCCGCCCAGGAGTCCGGGCGGATCTCCCTCGACCCCTTCGACGTCGAGATGGTCCAGCCGTCGAGTGTCGACGTCCGGCTGGACCGGCTGTTCCGCCTCTTCGACAACCACCGGTACGGGGTCATCGACCCGGCCCTGGACCAGCCCGACCTGACCCGCCTCGTCGAGGTCGAGGGCGACGACGCGTTCGTCCTGCACCCCGGGGAGTTCGCGCTCGGGTCCACCTACGAGCTGGTCGGGCTGGGCACCGACATCGCCGCCCGCCTGGAGGGCAAGTCCAGCCTCGGGCGCCTAGGGCTGCTCACCCACTCGACGGCGGGCTTCATCGACCCCGGCTTCTCCGGGCACGTGACCCTCGAGCTGTCCAACGTCGCGACGCTGCCGATCATGCTGTGGCCGGGCATGAAGATCGGCCAGCTGTGCTTCTTCGGCCTGTCCAGCCCGGCCGAGCACCCCTACGGCTCCGCCGGCTCGGGGTCGCGCTACCAGGGCCAGCGCGGGCCGACCGCGAGCCGCTCGCACGTCGGCTTCCACCGCACGCCGCTGCGCTGACCCCCGCGGGCCGGCGTCCACCCGCGGCGTCCACCGGACGACCGCGATCTGCACGCAACGGCCCGGGGCGAGAGGGTCCGCCGGCCACAGCCGGTTCGCTGCAGGACGCGGTCGACGCCGGCGGGGATGCCCGCCCGGACGTCAGTCGGTGGTGCGGTCACTGGTCTCGCGGACCTGCCAGCCCCGGGTCCGCAGGGCGCCGAGGGCGCGCGCGGAGTGCTCGGGGCCGCGGGTCTCCACCGCGAGCGCGATCGCGACGTCGCCCACGCCGAGGCGCGCCGAGGTCCGCCCGTGCACGATCTCCAGGATGTTGACGTCGGCGGCGGCGAGCTCGGCCAGGACCGCGACCAGGTTCCCGGGGCGGTCGGGCACCTGCACCTCGAGGCTGAGGTAGCGCCCCGCGGCGACGAGGCCGCGGCGGACGATGCGGAGCAGCAGCAGGGGGTCCACGTTCCCGCCGGACAGCACCACCACGACCGGCGGCTCGAAGTCCCCGGCGTGCTCGAGCACCGCCGCGAACCCGGCCGCGCCGGCCGGCTCCACGACCAGCTTCGACCGCTCCAGCAGCAGCACCAGCGCACGGGTGAGGGCCTCGTCGGAGACGGTGACGATCTCGTCGACGAGGTCCGCGACGATCGCGAACGGCACGTCGCCGGGCCGCCCGACCGCGATGCCGTCGGCGATCGTGGCCATCGAGGCGAGCGGCACCGGGTGGCCCGCGGCCAGCGAGCCCGGCCACGCCGCGGCGCCCTCGGCCTGCGCGCCGACCACCCGGACCCCCGGCCGGCGGCCCTTCACGGCCGTCGCGATGCCCGCGAGCAGCCCGCCGCCGCCGGTGCAGACCACGACCGTGGCGACGTCGGGGACCTGGTCGAGGATCTCGAGGCCGACCGTGCCCTGCCCGGCGACGATGTCGGGGTGGTCGAAGGGGTGGACCAGCACCGCGCCGGTGGCCACCTCGAACGCCCGCGCGGCCACCAGGGCCTCGTCGATGGTCGTCCCGGCCAGGCGGACGTCGGCCCCGTAGGCGCGGGTGGCGTTCTCCTTGGCCAGGCTGGCGCCGTGGGGCATGAACACCGTCGCCGGGGCCCCGAGCAGGTCGGCGGCCAGGGCCACCCCCTGCGCGTGGTTGCCGGCGCTCGCCGCGACGACGCCGCAGGCCCGCTCGGCCGGGGTGAGGCCGGCGATGCGGGTGAAGGCGCCGCGGATCTTGAACGAGCCGGCACGCTGCAGGTTCTCGCACTTGAGCACGACCCGGCCGCCGACCAGCTCCGACAGCACCCGCGAGCCCTGGACGGGGGTGTGGAGCACGACGTCGTCGAGCAGCCGCGCTGCCGCCTCGACGTCGGCCAGGCCCACCGGCCGGGAGGTCACCGACCCGACGCCCCGCGCCCGATCGCCTCGGCGTCGACCGCCCTGCCGTCGTCCGCGGCGTCGGCCTGCGGCCCGGAGCCGGGTCGGGGTCGCCGGCGCAGCCAGTCGACCAGGCCGCGGTGGCGGTGGACGCGGGGCGGCGCCGGGGCCGTCCGGATGACGGCGACCAGGGCCGCGGTGACCGGCACGGCGAAGAAGACCCCGGCGATCCCGTACAGCACGCCACCCGCGGTGATCGACAGGAACACCGCCAGCGGGTGCAGGCGCACGGCCCGGCCCAGCAGCAGCGGCTGCAGCACGTGGCCCTCGACCTCGACCACCAGCAGGACGCCGACCAGCATGAACACCGCGATCAGCGGACCGTGGGAGACGAACGCCACCAGCACGGAGACCGTGCCGCTGGCGAGGGTCCCGACGATCGGGACGAAGGCGCCGACGAACACCAGCACCGCGAGGGGGAACTTGAGCGGCACGTGCAGGATCGAGGTCACGATGAAGACGCCGAGGGCGTCCGCGGCCGCGACGAGGACCGTGGCCCGCACGTAGCCGGTGATCGCGAAGTAGGCCCGCCGGCCGCGGTCGTGGACGACGTCGTGCCCGCGCCCGGGGAACAGCCCCGCGAGGAAGTCCCAGATCCCGCGGCCGTCGAGGAGGAAGAAGAACAGGCAGAACAGCGCGATGAAGGTGCTGGTCGCGATGGTCCCGATCTCGGTCCCGACCGACAGAGCCGAGCTGACCACGCCGGAGCCGCCGCTGGTGAGGGTCTTCTTGATCTGGTCGTAGCCCTTGACCAGGACGTCGTGGGTCAGCCCGATCGAGTTCAGCCGGGTCTGCAGCTGCGCGACCGCGGTGGTGACCTGCGCGCTCAGCTGGTCGTAGTCGGTGGCGATGCGGGTCCCGACGAGGGTGAACAGCCCGGCGACGAACGCGACGAAGGCCAGCAGGGTCAGCCCGGCCGCGGCGCCGCCGTGGACACCGTGCCGGTCGAGGAGGTCCTTGACCGGGTGCAGCAGCGCGGCCAGCAGGATCGCGATCGCCACCGGGATGATGAGCTCGGCCACGAAGCTGAGCAGGTAGAGCACGACCCCGATGCCGAGGGCGACGGTCAGCAGCCGCCACGTCCACTCACTCGCCACCACCAGCCCGCCCGGGACCCGGCCGCCGGCGCGGCTCGCGGCCTGCAGCGAGCTGCTCGCGTCCTCGGGGGCGCCGGCGTCGGGGTCGGGGGCCAGCAGCGTCGGGACCGCGGGGACCTCGACCGTCGCCTCGTCCGCCACCGGGTCCGCCGCGCCGTCCGCCGCCTCGTCCGCGCCGCGGGCCGCGGACCCGGCCGCGCCGGCCGGGGAGGTGGCCGCGGTCGCCCCGCCGACACGGGCGGCCGCGGGTCCGGCGGTGGGCAGCGAGGTGGTCACCCGGAGAACGCTAGCGGGGCGGACGTAGCGTGGCCGGGTGACGCATGCCGCACCCGACGTCCCGCACGACCCACGCCGACACACCGCACCGACCGACCTGCCCGCCACCCTCGGCGCCCTGCGCGCGTCCGGGCACGAGTACCGGACCGTGGCCGAGGAGGTGCGCGCCAACCTGCTGACCCGGATGCGTGCCGGGAAGGACCGCTTCCCCGGTGTCCTGGGCTTCGACGACACCGTGCTGCCCGAGTTCGAGCGGGCGCTGCTCGCCGGCCACGACGTGGTCGTCCTCGGTGAGCGCGGCCAGGGCAAGACCCGCCTCATCCGCTCGGTCGCCAACCTCCTCGACGAGTGGACCCCCGTGGTCGTCGGCTCGGAGATCAACGAGCACCCGTACGCACCCATCACGCCGGCCACCCGGCGCCGGGCGCTCGAGCTGGGGGACGACCTCCCGATCAGCTGGCGCCACCGCAGCGACCGGTACGGGGAGAAGCTCGCGACCCCCGACACCTCCGTCGGGGACCTGATCGGCGACATCGACCCGGTCAAGGTCGCGGAGGGCCGCTCCCTCGGCGACCC
>CAXSIB010000272.1:0-4992 GCA_964237095.1 uncultured Actinomycetales bacterium | reverse complement strand
CGGCCCCGCCGACTCCCCCGCGGCCGCCGGCCCGGCCGCGACGACCGGGACCGCCGCCGGGGTCCGGGTGCGCCCGGTGGACGCGGCTCTCGGCACCGCCCCACCGTAGGGCGGGTCACCGGGCCGGGGTCCGGACGGGTCGGGGTGGGTGTCGGGGCCGGCGGCGCGGCAGCCGCCCCCGCCCGGACCGCGTGCCGGCGGTCCCCGCCCGCCCCTACGGTTGGCCCATGACCACGTGGGAGTACGCCACCGTCCCGCTGCTCGTGCACGCGACGAAGCAGATCCTCGACAGCTGGGGCGAGGACGGCTGGGAGCTGGTCCAGGTGATCCCCGGACCCAACCCCGAGAACCTGGTCGCCTACCTCAAGCGTCCCCGGTCCGGGTCGTGACCGCCGGCCCCCCCGGGACCGCCGACGGGACTCCCGGCCCCGCCGACCACGCGGACCTCCCGTCGGCGCGCCTCGCAGCGGCCGGGCTGACGCTGCCGCCGGTCCCCGCGCCGCTCGCCGGCTACGTCCCGGCGATCCGGGTCGGGGACATGGTCTTCACCGCGGGCCAGCTGCCGATGGTCGACGGCCACCTCGTCTCCCCCGGCGCCGTCGGGAAGCCGCCGAGTGCGAAGGTCGGGCCGGCCGAGGGGGCCGCCGCGGCCCGGGTCGCGGCGCTGAACGCGATCGCCGCCGCCGCGTCGGTGGCGGGTGGGATCGACGAGCTGGCCGCCGTCGTGAAGCTGACCGTGTTCGTCAACTCGGTCGGGGAGTTCACCGGCCACCCGACGGTCGCGGACGGCGCCAGCAGCCTCGTCGCCGAGGTGTTCGGGGCGGCCGGGCGGCACGCGCGGTCCGCGGTCGGGGTCGCGAGCCTGCCGCTGGACGCGCCGGTCGAGGTGGAGCTGGTGGCGACGGTGCGCCCGTCCCGCGAGCCCCGCTTCAGACAGTTGTGACCGCCGGTCGCCGGTGGTGACGGACCGCGGGCCGATCCGCCTGCACGTCGTCACGGGCAAGGGCGGTACCGGGAAGACGACGGTGGCCGGCGCCCTGGCCCTCGCGCTCGCGGCCGACGGCGGCGACGTGCTGCTCGTCGAGGTCGAGGGCCGCCAGGGCATCGCCCAGGTGTTCGACACCCCGCCGCTGCCCTACGCCGAGCGCCGGGTCGCGGTCACCGAGCACGGCGGCGCCGTCTTCGCCCTGGCGATCGACCCGGAGGAGGCGCTGCTGGAGTACCTCGAGCTCTTCTACCACCTGGGTCGTGCTGGTCGCGGGCTCCGCAAGACCGGGCTCATCGAGTTCGCGACGACGGTGGCGCCGGGGATCCGGGACGTGCTGCTGACCGGGAAGGCCTACGAGGCCGTCCGCCGCCGCGCGGCCGACGGCACCCCCGTGTTCGACGCGATCGTGATGGACGCGCCCCCGACCGGGCGGATCGTCCGGTTCCTGAACGTCAACGCCGAGGTGCAGAGCCTGGCCCGCGTCGGGCCCGTCCACACCCAGGCGGCCTCGATGATGCGGCTGTTCCGCTCGGACTGGACCGCCGTGCACCTCGTGACGCTGCTGGAGGACCTGCCGGTGCAGGAGACCCTGGACGGGGCCGCCGCGCTGCGCGCCGTGGACCTCCCGGTCGGCTGCGTCATCGTCGACGCCGACCCCGCGGTCGCCGTGCCGGGCGCCGCGGCCGCCGTCATCGGGTCCGGCGTCCGGCCGGTGCCCGACGCCGCCCGGGTGCGCGCCGACCTCGCGGCCGTCGGGATCGACGCACCGGGTGAGGTGGTCGCCGACCTGCTGGACCTGGAGGCTGCGCGGGCGTCGCGGGCCGCCGTCGCCGACCACGCGCGGGCGAGCCTGGCCGAGCTCGGCGTCCCGCTGGTCTCCCTGCCGCGGTTGCCGGGCGGGGTCGACGTCGGCGGTCTGTTCGACCTCGCCGACGTCCTCGGCGCGCACCTCGACGTGCTGACCGCCACCACCGTGCCGGTCGACCGCCGCGGCTACGACCCCCGGCGGACGGCGTGAGCACGGCGGCCGCGGCCGGCCCGACGGCGTCGGCGGACACGACCGGCTCCCCCGCCGCCCACACCTCTCCCGTCCTCGACCTCGACGCGGTCCTGGCCTCGGGGGTGCGCGTGCTCGTGTGCTGCGGGTCCGGCGGCGTCGGGAAGACCACCACGGCGGCCGCGATCGCGCTGCGGGCCGCGGAGCAGGGCCGCCACGTCGTCGTGCTGACCATCGACCCGGCGCGGCGCCTCGCGCAGGCGATGGGGCTGGCCGAGCTGGACAACACCCCGCGCCCGGTGGCGGGGGTGGACGTCTCGGCGGGCGGCTCGCTGGCCGCGATGATGCTCGACATGAAGGGCACCTTCGACGAGGTGGTCACCGGCCAGACCACCCCGGAGAAGGCCCGGGTCATCCTCGACAACCCCTTCTACGTCTCCCTCTCCGCGTCCTTCGCCGGGACCCAGGAGTACATGGCGATGGAGAAGCTGGGGCAGCTGCGGCGCCGGGCCGACGCCGACGGCATCGACCTGATCGTCGTGGACACCCCGCCGTCGCGGTCGGCGCTGGACTTCCTGGACGCCCCGGAGCGCCTCGGGTCGTTTCTCGACAGCCGGTTCATCCGGCTGCTCGCGACCCCCGCCAAGGGGTACCTGAAGATCTTCTCCGCCGGCATCGGGGCCGTCGCCTCGATCTTCACCCGAGTCCTGGGTGCGCAGGTCCTCACCGACGTGCGGACGTTCATCACGGCGTTCGACACCCTGTTCGGGGGCTTCCGCGCCCGGGCCGAGCAGACCTACGCCCTGCTCCAGGACCCGGAGACGGCGTTCGTCGTCGTCGCCGCCCCCGAGCGCGACGCGGTCCGCGAGGCCGGCTACTTCGTCGACCGCCTCAAGGCCGACGCGATGCCGCTGGCCGGGCTGGTCGTGAACCGCTGCACCCCGGCCGGCCCCACCACGGTGACCGCCGCGGCCGCGCTCGCGGCGGCCGAGACCCTGCAGGCGAGCGACCCGGGGTCGGACACCGCCCGACTCCTTGTCCTCCACGCAGCGCGACAGGCCGCTGCCGAGCGTGAGACTCGGGTGGTCGCGCGGTTCACCGGCGCCCACGCCGGGGTCCCGCTGGTGGCGGTCGCCGCCCTCCCCGGGGACGTCAACGACCTGGCCGGACTCCGGTCGATCGGGGCCGAGCTCGCGGCCGGGCGGCGCGTCGGCAGCTGAGGAGAAGAAGGCCCGGGGCCCCGGTGCACCCGGATCGCCGCCTACTCTTCCTCGTCGTGGGCAGCTTCGGGGTCGTGGGCAGGGTCGGGCGACTCGTGGCGGGACTGGTGCGGGGGGTCTCGGTCAAGACCACCCAGCTCCTCGGGTTCGTGGGCATCGCGACGCTGTGCGGGCTGCTGGCCGCGGCCCTCGTCGTCCCGCTCGTCGGGGCGCTGGCCTACGCGACCAACAGCGGCACCAAGCAGGTCGCGCAGTTCCCCGCCGACCTGAAGATCCCGAGCCTGGACGGCCGGACGTACGTGTACGACGCCTCCGGCGGGCTGATCGCCACCTTCTTCAGCCAGAACCGGGTGTACGTGCCGCTGGCGAAGATCGCGCCCGTCATGCAGCAGGCCATCGTCGACATCGAGGACGAGCGCTTCTACCAGCACGGCGCCGCAGACCTCAAGGGGACGCTGCGGGCGCTCGCGAACAACGCGCAGAGCGGCTCCACCCAGGGCGGCTCGACCCTGACCCAGCAGTACGTCAAGAACATCCTCATCAACGACGCCACGACGCCGGCCGAGCTGCAGACGGTGCTCTACGACCGCCACATCCCGGAGAAGCTGCGCGAGCTGCGGTACGCGATCGCCCTCGAGCAGAAGCTGACCAAGGCGCAGATCCTCGAGGGATACCTGAACATCGCGCCGTTCGGGCGCAGCGTGTACGGCGTCGAGGCGGCGAGTGAGTACTACTTCGACACGACGGCGGCGAAGCTGACCCCCGCCCAGGCCGCCATGCTCGCGGGGGAGGTGCAGGCGCCGTCGCTCTACGACCCGACCGCGGGCGGGAACCACCCCGTCCAGGCGAAGGACCGCCGCAAGATCGTCCTGGACAAGATGTACTCCCTGAAGCACCTGACGAAGGCCGAGTACACGGCCGCGGTCGCCAGCCCGCTGGGCATCCACAAGACCGTGCCGAAGCAGAACTGCTCCGCGGCCAACGTGTCCCAGTGGTACTGCGACTACATCCAGAAGACCCTCGTCAACGACCCGGCCTTCGCGGTGCTCGGAGCCACCGCGACGGCCCGCCAGACCCGCATCGACGCCGGTGGGCTGAAGATCTACACGGCGCTCGATCCGAAGATCCAGCAGCTGGCCGACGCGGGGATGGCCGCGAAGACCGACCCGACCGACAACACGATCGTCTCGACCGCGATCGTCCAGCCCGGCACCGGCAACATCCTCGCGATCAGCAACTCCAAGCCGTTCGACGCGGTGAAGAGCTCCATCGACTACGCCGTGCCCTTCACCTACGGCGGGTCGGTCGGCTTCCAGCCCGGCTCGGGGATGAAGCCCATCACGATGGCGGTCGCCCTCGAGCAGGGCGTGCCGCTCAGCTACCGGATCGCCGCGGTCAGCGGGCCCACGCTCGGCCAGCTCGGGCTGAGCTACACCAACTGCAAGGGCGAGAACGTCACCGACCCGACATACCCCCTGACCAACGAGGGCGGCCAGAGCTACGGCTCGATCTCCATGCTGCAGGGGATCTGGGAGTCGGTGAACTCCTACTTCGTCCAGCTGGAGGCCAAGGTCGGGCTGTGCCCGGTCGCGCGCCTCGCCGCGAAGCTGGGCGTCACCACCGTCCGCCTTTCCGGCGGCACCCGGGTCACCGCGCTCCCGCAGACCCCGACCCTGACCCTGGGCACGAACAACACGTCCCCGCTGCAGATGTCGGAGGTCTACGCGACCCTGGCCGACCACGGCGTGTACTGCGCGCCCCGGGTCGTCACCCGCATCGTCGACGTC
>CAXSIB010000271.1:0-4997 GCA_964237095.1 uncultured Actinomycetales bacterium | reverse complement strand
CCGCGGCGGCCACCGACTCGCGCTCGACGTCGCGCGGGTGCGGCGCCCAGCTCAGCACGGCCAGCAGGAGCACGAACGCGCCGCCGACGAGGACCAGCACCGACGGCAGCCACCACGGCCGCGGCAGCGGCGCGGCGCTGGCGATCACGACGTAGACGAGCAGCTGCAGCGAGGCCGCGGAGGTGGTCGACCCGACGGCCGCCACGAGCGCCGAGACCCCCGCGAGCAGCGTCACGACGACGACGGCCAGCCAGTGGTGGCCGTACACCGCGCCGCCCGCGAGGTAGCCGAGGGCCGCGGCGAGGGTGGCCGAGACCATCCGCAGCACGCGCATGCGGTAGGTGCCGGACCGGTCGCCGGTGACCGCGGGCAGCGTCCCGGTCGCGGCCAGCAGGCCCATGCCCGGCTGACCGAGCAGGATCCCGACCGCGAACGGCAGCGGCACCGCGACCGCCGTCCGCAGGACCCGGCCCCACGGCACCGGCGCGGGCTTCGGCCGGGTGACCTCGACGAGCCACCCGAGGCGGTGGCCGTCGGCGAGCGGGCCGACCCGCACCCCGTCACTGCGCGGCCCAGCCCGCACGGTCGCCCCCCACCGCCGTCGTCCCGGTCCGCCCTCGCGTCCCACGGGAACTCTCGCCCACCGGGGGTGCTTCGGCGGGTCGGGCGCGGGCGGTCGCGCCGTCAGGTCGCGCACAGCTGCGGCGTGCGATCCTCGACCGCTCTTCCCCCCAGGTGACCGGAGGCCCCGACGTGCCGCTGCTGCTGTCGACCGGGGCGGTCCTCGCCGCCGTGGCCCTCGGGGCCGGGGCCCACGTCCCGGTCGCCGCCCCCGCTCCGGTGGCCGGCGCCACGGCGACCTCCTCGGCTCCGTCCCAGGCCAGGGCCGCCGTCGGGTGCGCGTCGGGCCGCGCGGTGCGGGTGCACCCGGGCGGGGACGTCAACCGGGTCGTCGCCCGCTCCGCGCCGGGCGCGACGATCTGCTTCGCCCGCGGCGTCTACCGGCTCGTGACGCCCCTGCGCCCGCGCGCCGGCCAGACGCTGGTCGGGCACGGCTCGGTCCTCACCGGCTCGCGCCGCCTGGGCGGCTTCACGCGGACGGCCCGGGGCTGGGCCGTCGGTGACCAGCACCAGCAGGGCGAGCGGAACGGCGTCTGCCTCGGTCCCGGCACGGCGTGCACCTATCCCGACGACGTCGTGGCCGACGGCCGCCCGCTCCGGCGCGTGCTGTCCCTGCGGGCGGTCGGACCGGGCCGCTACTTCTTCGACTACGCGGCCCACCGGATCACCGTGGGCTCCGACCCCGCCGGGCACGTCCTGGAGGCGATGGTCGCGCCGACGGCGATCCTCTCTCGCGCCGGGCGGGCGGGCGCGGACGTGACCGTGCGCGGGTTCACCGTCGAGCACGTCGCGTCGATGGCGCAGCACGGCGCGATCGAGACGACGGCCCCGGGCTGGCTCATCACCGGCGACACCGTGCAGGTCGACCACGGCGCGGGCATCACCGCGAACGGCCACGTCCGGATCATCGGCAACCGGGTGCTGCGCAACGGCCAGCTCGGCATCGGGGGCACCGGCGCCTCGACCGTCGTGCGCGGCAACGTCATCACGGGCAACGACACCGGCGGTTTCGACCCGGGCTGGGAGGCCGGCGGGGCCAAGTGGGCCCTGACGGTCGGCCTCGACGTCGAGGGCAACCGCGTGGCCGGCAACCACGGTCCCGGGCTCTGGATCGACATCGACGCCCGGCACACGACGTTCGCGCACAACGTCGTCCGGGACAACGCCCGCGCCGGGATCTTCGCGGAGATCAGTGTGGACACGGTGATCCGCGACAACGTGGTCACCGGCAACGGCCGCGGCGACCCGAGCTGGCTGTGGGGCTCGGGCATCCTGCTGGCGGGCTCCCACGGCGCCCGCGTGACCGGCAACACCCTGGCGGGCAACGCGGAGGGGATCGGGCTGGTCCAGCAGGACCGGGGCCGCAGCCAGGTCGACGGGACACCCCGGACGCTGCACGACATCCGGATCGACCACAACTCGGTCGCGATGGCCGACGGGGACTCCGGCGGGGTCACCGACGACGGCTTCACCTCGATGTTCACCGACCCGACGATCACCTGGGTGGACGACGCCTGGCACGGGTCGCGGGGCACCCCGTTCGCGTGGGCCGACGCCGAGGTGGGCGCGGCCCGCTGGCGCGCACTCGGCCACGACGTCCACGGCACGTTCCACTGAGCGCGGTCCACTGAGCGCCTTCGATCGAGCATGAGCGACCGGCCACCGCTCAGTTCGCGTGGTCCTCGATCCCCAGGCTGCGGTCGACCTCGGCCGGGTCCAGGACCCGCGCGAGCAGCAGCGCGAGCAGGCCGCGGACCCCCGCGTCGGCCCCGGCGGTGCTCACCGCGATCTCGAGGCCGCGGGTGGACAGGGGCAGGCAGCGCTCGTAGACGACGCCCTGGATCGCGGCGACCAGCGGGGCCGAGCGGGAGAGCGGGCCGTCGAGGACCAGGACCTGCGGGTTGAAGAAGTCGAGGACGCCCGCGAGGACGCCCCCGATGGCGACCCCGGCCTCCCGCAGGAGCCGGTGCGCCGCCGGGTCCCCGTCGCGGGCGAGGTCGACGATCTGCTCGGTGGTGAGTACCGGGCCGCCCGCGTCGACGATCCGCCGCGCCAGGGCGTCACCGCTCGCGACCGCCTCCAGGCAGTGCGGGTTCGTGCAGGTGCAGGGGATCGCGGCGTCGCCGTCGACGGACCGGTGGCTGATCTCGCCCGCCCCGCCGCCGGCGCCGCGGTGCAGCCGGCCCGACGCGATGATCCCGCAGCCGATCCGGTCGCCGAGGAGGACCGCCAGCAGGTGCTGGACGTCCCCGCGCTCGGCCTGCTCCGCGACCGCGGCCAGGTCGGCGTCGTTGCCCAGCACCACGGGGATCCCGGGTGGGATCCGGGCAGCATCGCCCCTCGCGGCCCGCGCACGTCCCCGACCGGCCGGCCCCGCGAGGTGCGCCGCGACGAGGGCGCGCACGTCGGCGCCGTCCCAGCCCGGCATCCGCGCGGGCAGGACCACCCGCTGGGTCCCCGCCTCGATCGGGGCGGGCAGCCCGAAGCCCAGCCCGCGCAGGGTCGCGGGGTCGCGGCCGACGGCCCGCGCCCGTTCGGCCAGCCGGTCGCAGACCCAGCCGACCAGCGCGGCCGGCCCACGCGCGACGTCCAGCGGCAGCTCGACGGTGTCGAGCCGGACGCCGGTCAGGTCGGACAGCGCGAGGCGGACGTGCTGCGGGCGGACCTCGGCGGCGCCGACCATCCCGGTGTCGCCCCGGACGGCGAGCCGCCGCGGCCGGCGGCCACCCGTCGACACCTGCGAACCGTCCTCGGTCACGTACCCCGAGCGCAGCAGCGCGTTCACCCGCACGGACACCGTCGACGGCGCCAGCCCGGTCACCCGGACGAGATCGGACCGCGAGGTGGCCGCCCCGTCGCGGAGCAGGGCGAACAGCGCCCCGGCCGACGGCGCGGGCAGCGCCCGGCGCGGATCTGCCACGGTGACCACGGGGGGACAGTAGCGAGATCGCCCCACTTTCTCCCGCCGGACCTTGACTTTCTTTGGTCGTCGACCGTTAGTGTCAGCGACACCGAACGAAGTCGCGACAGGACGAGGTGGGCATGCCGGAGACCTCCACGACAGGACGCCCCGTGCGGGTGCTGATCGTGGGTGCGGGCAGCCGCGGGACGGGCTACGGCACCTGGGTGCTCGAGCACCCCGAACGGGCACAGGTGGTCGCGGTCGCCGAGCCCCGCACCGAGTACCGCGACCGGGCGGCCGAGCGCTTCCACCTCGCGGCCGACGCCTGCGTCGAGGACTGGCGCCACCTCGTCGGGCGGCCGCGGGTGGCCGACCTCGCGATCATCTGCACGAGTGACTCCGATCACGTCGAGCCGGCCTGCGCCCTGGCCCGTGCGGGGTACGACATCCTGCTGGAGAAGCCGATCGCGCCGACCGAGGCCGAGTGCGAGCTGGTCGTCGCGACCGCCCGGGAGGCCGGCGTCCTGCTCGCCGTCTGCCACGTCATGCGGTACATGCCCTACACCCGGACGCTGAAGAAGATCGTCGACTCCGGCCGGATCGGCGACGTCGTGTCCGTCGAGCACCTCGAGCCGATCGGCTTCTCCCACTTCGCGCACTCCTACGTGCGCGGCAACTGGGGGAACACCGAGCGCTCCTCGCCCATGCTGCTGGCCAAGTCCTGCCACGACCTGGACTGGCTCCGCCACGTCGTGGGCCGGGAGTGTGTGAGCGTCAGCTCCTTCGGGCGCCTCAGCCTGTTCCGGGAGTCGAACGCCCCGGCCGGGTCGGCGGATCGCTGTGTGGACTGCGCGATCGAGCCGACGTGCACCTACTCCGCCCCCCGGCAGTACCTGACCCTGCTGCGGAAGAAGGGCGGCGCGACCTGGCCGCTGCCCGTGCTGGCCGCGGAGCCCGACGAGCAGACGATCGGCGAGGCGCTGCGCGACGGGCCCTACGGCCGCTGCGTGTGGCACTGCGACAACGACGCCCTCGACCACCAGGTCGTGTCCATGGAGTTCACCGGCGGGGTCACCGTCTCCTTCACCGTGACCGCGTTCGCCGAGCAGCGCCCGCGCGACACCCGGGTCTTCGGGACCGAGGGCGAGCTCACCGGTGACGGCTCCCGGATCAGCGTCTTCGACTTCGCCACCGGCACGACGGAGGTGGTCGACGCGGACGCGGACAACGACGGCGCGATCACCAGCGGGCACGGCGGCGGGGACGAGGGCCTGATGGACGCGGTCATCGCGGCGGTCGCCGCCGGTGACCCCACGCTGGTGGCGACCTCGGGCGCGGACGCGCTCGCCTCGCACCGGCTGGTGTTCGCCGCGGAACGGGCGCGGCGGGAGCGGCGGGTGGTGGACCTGGTCCCCACGACGGCCGGGCCGGCCGTGGCCGCCGGGCTCGTGGGGGCGGGCGCGTGAGCGCGGTC
>CAXSIB010000270.1:0-5029 GCA_964237095.1 uncultured Actinomycetales bacterium | reverse complement strand
AGCGGGCAGGTCCACTCCGGGTCGTACCGGCAGGACGGGTGGTAGAGGAAGTTCAGGTCGAGGACGAGGCGGCCGCCGACCGAGCCCAGGTCGGCGCTCTTGGCGGTGTCGAGCAGGTAGCGCCCGGCGCCGTAGGAGGTGGTCCCCGCGGTCGCGTCCCGGACCGGCAGGAAGATCCCGCCGCCGTACTGCTGGAGCCACCACACGTCGAGCGAGCCGCCGACGGGCTCCGGGAGCTCGACCGTGGCGATCCGGTGCATCGTCAGCACGCCGTCGCCGGCGTCGCCGCCGAGGTCGACGTCGCGGCGGTCGTCCGGCCCGTCGCCGGCGCCGTCCGGCGCGCCGCTCGCGACCGGGACGGGCTCGACCTCGAACCGCCACGCGGGGTCGTACGGCCACACCGGGAGACCCGTCCCGCGCAGCGGGTCACCCGCGGGGAGCGGGCTGTCGGGGTGGTGGCGGAACAGCTCGCTGCGACCGTCGGACCACACCCGGTGGCCCGCGGCGGGGTCGGCCTCGGCGCGGACCGCCGCGTACAGCGCGGCCACCTGCCGCCGCCAGTCGGTGAGCGTCAGGGCGGCAGCGGGGGTCGGCACCGGCCGACGGTAGTGCCGCACCCGGCCCGGATCGGGGCCCTGAGGCGTCGGAGTCCTCGCGAGGTGTCGATCCGGGACAGCCCGGCGGCGTGACCGCCCGCGGCGAGCTCGCTCGCGCGACCGGGTCAGCCTCGCGACCGGCTCGGGAGACACCAGCTCAGCCGGGCAGGACCTCGTACGGCCGCCGGCCGAGGCGGTAGGTCGACAGCGCCAGCTCGACGGGGGTGCCGGCCGGGTCCCGCCGGACGGTCAGGAGCTCACCGGTGTGCTCCCCGCTCCGCCCGCGCCACGTCGAGGCGTCCTCCGCCACCAGTTCCGACGTGTCCCCGCGCCGCCCGCCGAGGGTCAGCACCGCGCCGTCGCCACCGCGGCACGTCAGCAGCAGCTCCACGTCGCCCCACCACCAGGTCCCGAGCAGCTCCCGGACCGCGGCGTCCGGGACGGTCGGGCGCCACGGGGCCGGCTCGGTCGGCTCCGCGTCGAGCAGCGTCGTCAGCAGCGCCGTCGCGTGGCCGGTCGGGTCGAGGCCGGTGTAGGAGGACGCGAAGGACACCGCGGCCGCCCGCGAGGCCGGGTGGAACACCAGCCCGGCCAGGAACCCAGGCATCGAGCCGCCGTGCCCGACGAGCAGGCGGCCCCCGGCCGACCAGGTCGCGAGCCCGAGGGCGTACCCGCTGCCGCCGTCGCCGTCGCCGTCCCGGCTGCCCCGCCGCGCCGGGCCGGTCGGCTCGCCCTCGACGGCCGGTCCCCGGCTGGTCCGCAGCTGGGCGACCGACGCCGCCGCCAGCACGGCGCCGGCCGGGTCGACGCCGGCGGGGTCGGCCAGGAAGGACCCCCAGCGTCCGAGGTCCGCGGGGGTGCTCCACAGCTGGCCCGCCGGCGCCATCGCGCCGGTGTCCGGGGTCGGCTCGAGGTGCAGCTCGTCGGACCAGGGGTGCACCGAGTAGCCCGACGGCGCCTCGCTCGGGACGACGGGTGCGCAGGCGGTGGCCGCCATCCCCAGTGGGGCGAGGACCCGCTCGGCCAGGACGTCGCGCCACGGGCGGCCGCGGTGGGTCTCCACGACCGCGCCGAGGAGGCCGTAGCCGAGGTTGGAGTAGTGGTGGCCGGGCAGCTCGCCGGTCCGGGCGTCAGCGGCCGTCCGCGCGGCCAGGAAGTCGGCGGCGGCCGGGCCGGCCGTGCGCTCCCACCACGCGCCGTCGGGCTCCCGGGCGAGGCCGCCGCGGTGGGCGGCGACGTCACCGAGGCGGACCCGCTTGAACGCGTCGCGGACGGCGGCCGACGCCCCGGGCAGGTGGTCGGCCAGGGGATCGGCCAGGGAGAGCACACCCTCGTCGCGCAGCTGGAGCAGGAGCACGGCGGTGAAGCTCTTGGTGATCGACCCGATCCGGTACGGGGTGCCCGGGCCCGGTGTCCCGGTCGGCGTCCCGTCCGGGCCGTAGGCCAGAGCACCGACCTGGCGGGACCAGACCAGCTCCCCGTCGCGCAGGACCGCGTCGGACAGCGACGGCAGCCGACCGGCCGACTGGGTCCGGGCCGTCAGGAGGTCGAGGCGCCGCGTGGTGGACGGGAGGGTGGACGGGAGCGGGGCCGTGCCCGTGGTCGAGGTCATGGTCGGATCACGGGCACGACCCTGGCAGACCGGTCAGGTCTGGTCGGCCTCCTTGAGCGCGTGGTTCAGCGAGGCCGGCGTGTCGTAGTCCTGGTCCTTGATCGCCTGGAGCGCGGACACCACGTCGTCCGGGGCGTTGTTCGACTTCGCGGACTCCAGGACGGCGTCGCGGCCGGCCGGGTACTTCGTGCCCTTGAGGTACTTCTGCAGCTGGATCGGGTTGATGGCCATGTCCCGACGCTAGGAGGGGGTCCCCCGGCCCGCATCCCGAGGCCGCCCGGCCCACCCGGCTGCCCTCCGCCCTAGCGGTCGACGTCGACCAGGACCTTGCCGACCGCGGACGCGGCCACGGCCGCGTGGGCCGCCGCCGTCTCGGCGAGCAGGAAGTGGTGCAGCGGCATCCCGGCGTGGTCGCCCACCCGGAGCGCGCCGGCGGCGAGCGCGGCGGAGACCGCGTCGACGCCGCGGCGCTTGGCCGCGGCCGGCTCGGTGTAGACGAGCACGAACTGCCAGCGCGCGTTGGGCGCCATCAGCGACCGGATCGGCAGGCTGATCGAGTCACCGCCGTCGTCGGCGTACATCGCCACCACCCCGTGCCGGGCGAGCACGGCCACGTCGATCGCCGCGTTGGCGGCGGGCGCGACCTCGACGATCGTGTCGACCCCGTGCGGGAGGATGCCGCGGACGACCGCCGCGACGTCCTCGGTCGTGTAGTCGATCACGTGGTCGGCCCCCGCGAGCTGGGCGGAGACCCCCTTCGCGGGCGAGGACACCGTGGTCAGCACGGTCGCACCGGCCCAGTGCGCGAGCTGGATCGCGGCGTTGCCGACCGCGCCCGCACCCCCGGCGACCAGGACCGACCGGCCGGCGAGCGCGCCGTCGGTGAGGTGGGCCGGGCCCTCCTCGGCCACGGTCAGCGCCCGGTGCGCGGTGAGGAACGGGATGCCGAGGCTCGCCCCGAGGTCGAAGGCGACGGCGTCCGGCAGGGCCGCCGGCAGCGGCACCGCCTGGGCCGCGGGCAGGGCGACGAACTCCTGCGCGGTCCCCTCGGCCCGCTGGAACGCGGCCTCCCACAGCCACACGCGCTCCCCGACCCGCGCCGCGTCCACGCCGGCGCCGACCGCGGTGACCACCCCGGAGCCGTCCTGGTCCGGGACGCTCGGGCCGAGCTTCGGCGCGGTCCCCGCGGGGCCGCCGCTGACGCTCTTCCAGTCGGTGGGGTTGATCCCGGACCGGCGGACGGCGACGACCACCTCGCCGGCGGCGGGCGCGGGGACCGGGCGCTCCTCGAGGGTGAGGACCTCAGGGCCCCCGTGCTGGCGGTAGACGATGGCACGCATGCCCGGGCGCAACCGCGCCGCCGCCGGCTTGTTCCCCCGGCGTCCGGGGTTGCGGCCGTCGGCACCCGGCCGTACGGGTGCTGCGCGACCGGCCCGCCGGGCTCCCGCGCGCGGCGACGAGGACGGTCGCCGCGCGCGGGTGCGGTAGGACAGGGGCATGACCTCGACACCCACCGACCTCCCCACCGGGCCGGCCGCGGCGGGCCTCCCGGCTGCCGCCGCCGGTCAGGTCACCCTCGGTGGCCAGCTCGTCGCCCGACTCGGCTATGGCGCCATGCAGCTGCCCGGCCCCGGCGTCTGGGGGCCGCCGCCGGACCACGACGGCGCCGTCGCCACCGTCCGCCGCGCGATCGAGCTCGGCGTCCGGGTCGTCGACACGGCCTGGTACTACGGCCCCCACGTCTCCAACCCGCTCCTGCGCGAGGCCCTCGCGCCGTTCGCCGACGACCTCGTGTTCGTCACCAAGCTCGGCGGCGCCCGCACCGCGGACGGCGGCTGGGAGCCCGCGCTGCGCCCGGAGCAGCTGCGCGCCGGCTGCGAGACCGACCTGCGCGAGCTCGGCGTGGACCACGTCCCGATCGCCCACCTGCGCTGGATCGACGGCGCCCACGGGGTCGACTTCGTCGATGCGCTCGGGACGATGGTCGCCCTCCGCGACGAGGGCAAGATCGGCGCGATCGGGCTGTCCAACGTCCAGCTGGTCCACCTCGACCTGGCCCGGTCGATCACCCCGGTCGTCTCGGTGTCCAACGCCTACGGGCTGCTGTCCCGCGAGGACGAGCCGATGCTCCGCCGGTGCGCCGCGGAGGGCGTCGCCTACCTGCCGTTCTTCCCGCTCGGCGCCGGGGCCGGGGACCGGAACCCCGCCGTCACCGGGCTGGCGGGACGCCTCGGGATCAGCACCGCGCAGCTCCAGCTCGCGTGGCTGCTCGGCCACTCCGCCGCCGTCGTCGCGATCCCGGGCACCCGGTCCGTCGGCCACCTGGAGGAGAACGTCGGGGCCGCCGCGGTCGACCTGAGCCCCGACGACCTGGCCCTGCTGGACTCCCTGGCCATGCCCGGCATCGAGGAGGAGTCCGCGTGAGCACCACTGCCCCCGATCCCACCTCCCGCCCCACCCCCGGTCCCGGCGGCGCCCCGTACCCCGCGCCGACCGCACCGGCGGCGGCCGCGGCGGCGGCGCTGAGCCCCCCCGCGCTCGACCTCGTCCCGCGCCCGACGCAGGTGTGCGGGATCGACTCCGCGCCGCTCGTCCTCGACGCGGCGGCCCGGGTCCGGGTCGGGGACGGCGCCGAGGCCGGCGCGCGGGCGCTGCGGGCGGTGCTGCGGACGGCGGGAAACCTCCCGCTGGCCCCCACCGACGTGCCGCACGCCGCGGTCTTCGTCGCCCTCGACGCGGACCAGCCGGCCGGCGGCTACAGCCTCGCGATCTCCCACGACCGCCTGCACCTGCTCGGCGGCGACGTCGACGGCCTGCTCGC
>CAXSIB010000269.1:0-5049 GCA_964237095.1 uncultured Actinomycetales bacterium | reverse complement strand
CGTGGTGTTGAGGCACTCCCACATCTCGGTCGAGACGATCTCCCGGGAGCCGCGGGCGTTCTCCCGGGCACGGCGCAGCGACGACGCGATGGACGCCGGGTTCTGGTCGGACCACGCGACCCACTGGGTCAGGTCGAGCAGGTGGCGCACCTCGGCCGGCGCCGGGGTCCCCAGCACCCGCAGCAGGGTCCGCGACTCCGCGAGGGGCTCCGAGGTGCCGTCGGAGAGCAGGTGGTGGACGGACGTGTCGAGGATCCGCGCGGTGTCGTCGGCCCGCTCGACGTAGCGCCCGATCCAGTAGACCGACGCGGCGTTGCGCGCGAGCATCACGCGGGCACCCCCGGAACCGCCGCAGACCTCTGCTGCTGCTGCTGCTGGCTCTCGGTCATCTCGGGTCCGAACTCGGTCAGCTCGGCGTCGACCGGGCGGACGACGAGCTGCGCGGCCGGGAGCGGGTCGTTGAGCTGTCCGCGCTCGCGGTCGCGGCGCCCGGCGAGGACCCAGGTGTCCTTGCCGCCGCCGCCCTGGGAGGAGTTCACGACGAGGTTCCCCTCCTGCAGCGCGACCCGGGTCAGCCCGCCGGCGAGCACGGTGATCTTCTCCCCGTCGTCGACGACGAACGGGCGCAGGTCGACGTGGCGGGGCACGAGCTTCCCGTCGACCCACGTCGGCACGGTGGACAGCTCGACGACGGGCTGGGCGATCCAGCCGCGCGGGTCCGCCGACACCCGCCGCTTGACCGCGGCGAGCTGCTTCTCGTCGCAGTCGCGACCGAAGACGATGCCGTAGCCGCCGGATCCCTCGACGGGCTTGAAGACCAGGGAGTCCGCGCGCGCCATCGCCTCGGCCAGCTCATCGGGCAGCCAGCAGCGGATCGTGTCCACGTTGGGCAGCAGCACCGGCTCGTTCAGGTAGTACCGGATCATGTCGGGCACGTAGGTGTAGACGAGCTTGTCGTCCCCGACCCCGGTCCCGACGGCGTTCGCGAGGACGACGTTGCCGGCCCGGGCCGCGTTCAGCAGGCCCGCGACCCCCAGCACCGACTCGGGGTGGAACTGCAGCGGGTCGACGAAGTCGTCGTCGATGCGCCGGTACACGACGTCCACGCGGTGCTGCCCGGACGTCGTCCGCATGTAGAGGACGTCGTCGTGGACGTGCAGGTCGCGGCCCTCGACGAGCTCGACGCCCATCTGCCGCGCCAGCAGGGAGTGCTCGAAGTAGGCGGAGTTGTAGATGCCCGGCGTGAGCACGACGACCGTCGGGTCGGGGCGGTCCGGGGCCGCCGCGCGCAGTGCCGACAGGAGGATCGCCGCGTAGTCCTGCACCGGCTCGACCCGGTGGCGGGTGAAGAGGTCCGGGAACACCCGGGCCATGGTCCGGCGGTTCTCGATGACGTAGGACACCCCGGACGGGCAGCGCAGGTTGTCCTCGAGCACCCGGAACGTCCCGGCCGCGTCGCGGACGACGTCGATGCCGGCGACGTGGATGCGGACCCCGGTGGGCGGGACGAGCCCGGACACCTGGCGGCGGAAGTGCGCGCAGCTGGTGACCAGGCGGTGCGGCAGGACCCGGTCGCGGAGGATCTCCTGCGGGCCGTAGACGTCGGCGAGGAACATCTCGAGTGCTCGGACCCGCTGGATCAGCCCGGCCTCGAGCTTCCGCCACTCCGCGGCACCGATGATCCGCGGCACCGGGTCGAGCGGGATGGGCCGCTCCTTGCCGGACAGGGAGAACGTGATGCCCCGGTCGGTGTAGGCGCGCCCGACCGCCTCGGACCTGGCCGCGAGGCCCCCCCGGCCGGCGGTGGCGAGGGCGCCGTAGAGGCCCTTGACGGTGCTCCGGACCGCGCCGTCGGGGGCGAACATCTCGTCGTAGGCGCCGGCGTTGGGCCGCTCCGGGTTCAGGTAGCCCGTGAAGAGGGGGTCGGCCGTCCCGTCCACCGGGCCCTGCGCCTGGGACTGGGACTGGGACTGGGACCCGCCGCCGGACTGCGACTGGGACTGCGACTGGGACGGCGACCGGGACGGCCGCGGAGCCGCCCGCCTGCTGGTTCCCGGGGCCGCCACCTGTGTTTTGTACACCAGGGGACGCCGACCGTGCGAGGACCGGTCCCGGGCCGGCGGCAGACTGGCGGGCGGGACCCGTCCGCGGGCCGCGGCGGGTCGACGACGGATGAGGAGCAGGGCGCGATGGTGGGCACGGACGTGACGGCGGGGCCGGACCGACCCGAGCGGGCCTGGGGGTTCCGGACGCGGTCGCTGCACGCCGGCGCCGTCCCGGACCCGACGACCGGCGCCCGCGCGGTGCCGATCTACCAGACGACGAGCTTCGTGTTCGAAGACGCCGCCGACGCCGCGAGCCTGTTCGCGCTGCAGAAGTACGGGACGATCTACAGCCGCATCGCGAACCCGACGGTGGCGGCGTTCGAGGAGCGGATCGCGAGCCTGGAGGGCGGGATCGGCGCCGTCGCGACGTCGAGCGGGCAGGCGGCGGAGTTCCTCACCTTCGCCGCCCTCGCCGGCGCCGGGGACCACATCGTCGCCGCCGCCGCGCTGTACGGCGGCACCTTCACCCAGCTCGACGTGACCCTGCGCCGCTTCGGGGTGGAGACGACCTTCGTCAAGGGGACCGACCCGGCGGACTACGCGGCGGCGATCACCGACCGGACCCGGTGCGTCTACGCGGAGGTGGTCAGCAACCCCTCCGGGCAGGTCGCGGACCTCGAGGGCCTCGCCGCGGTGGCGCACGCCGCGGGCGTCCCGTTCGTGGTGGACGCGACCATGGTCACGCCGTGGGTGTGCCGGCCCATCGAGCACGGCGCGGACATCGTGATCCACTCGGCGACGAAGTTCCTGGGCGGGCACGGGACGACCCTCGGCGGGGTGATCGTGGAGTCCGGCCGCTTCGACTGGGGCAACGGGCGGTTCCCGCAGATGACCGAGCCGGTCGCGTCGTACAACGGGCTGCGGTGGTGGGACAACTTCGGGGAGTACGGGTTCCTGACCAAGCTCCGCAGCGAGCAGCTGCGCGACATCGGCGCCGCGCTGTCCCCGATGTCGGCGTTCCTGCTGCTGCAGGGCGTCGAGACCCTGCCGCAGCGGATGGACGCCCACCTGGCCAACGCCCGCGGTGTCGCGGAGTGGCTGGCCGCCGACGACCGGGTGTCCTACGTCCGCTGGGCCGGGCTGCCCGGGGACCCGTTCCACGACCGCGCGCAGCGCTACACCCCGGCCGGTCCGGGCGCGGTGTTCTCGTTCGGGGTCCGCGGCGGGCGCGCGGCGGGCGAGGCGTTCATCGGCGCCGTCCGCCTGGCCAGCCACCTCGCGAACGTCGGCGACGTGCGGACGCTGGTGATCCACCCCGGCAGCACCACCCACCAGCAGCTGACCCCCGACCAGCTGGAGTCCGCGGGCGTCCCGGAGGACCTCATCCGGATCTCGGTCGGCCTGGAGGACCTCGACGACATCCTGTGGGACCTCGACCAGGCGCTCGCGGTGGCCGTGCGGGCCGGCGACGGGACGGTGGCGGCGGAGCCGACCACCGAGCCGGTGCCCGACGAGGCCGGGGTCACGGTGGGCGCATGAGCACGCCCGCCTCCGACGCCGGGACCGGGACCGCGGCGACGAGCGGGGGCTGGACCCCGCCCACCGCGCGGGAGCGCCTGGCGATCCTCGAGCGGACGCACACGGTCGCGATCGTCGGGGCGTCGGCGAACCCGGCGCGGGCGAGCAACTTCGTCGCGACCTACCTGCTGTCCAGCTCGGACTTCGAGGTGTACTTCGTCAACCCGACGGCGACGGACATCCTCGGCCGCCCGGTGTACCCGAGCCTCGCGTCGCTGCCGGTCGTGCCGGACCTGGTCGACACCTTCCGCCGCGCCGACCAGCTGCCGGGCGTCCTCGACGAGGCCCTCGCCGTCGGGGCGAAGACCCTGTGGCTGCAGCTCGGGCTGTGGGACGACGCCGTCGCCGCCGCCGGACACGCCGCCGGGATCGACGTCGTGATGAACCGCTGCCTGAAGATCGAGCACGCGCGGTTCCACGGCGGGCTGCACCTGGCCGGCTTCGACACCGGGGTCATCGACTCCCGCCGGGGCGGACCCGGCCGCCACTGACCGGGGCCGCGGTGTCGGCTGCGCCCGGACCTCAGGCCGTCGCGCGCCGGAGCCGGTGGCCGCCGGCGTAGACGTTCATCGACTGCCCGCGCAGGAAGCCGACGAGGGTCATGCCCACCTCGGCGGCCAGGTCGACGGCCAGCGACGACGGCGCGGACACCGCGGCGAGCACCGGGATCCCCACCATCAGCGCCTTCTGGACCAGCTCGAACGACGTCCGGCCGCTGACCAGCAGCAGTCGGCCCGACAGCGGCAGCCCGTCGCGGACCGCGGCCGCGCCGATGACCTTGTCGACCGCGTTGTGGCGCCCGACGTCCTCCCGGACGACGAGCAGCTCGCCGGTGACGGGGTCGGCCAGCGCTGCCGCGTGCAGCCCTCCGGTGGTGGCGAACACCCGCTGGGCGGCGCGGAGGCGGTCCGGGAGCTCGACGAGCACGGCGGGGTCGACCACGACCGGGTCGGCCGCGACGTCGTGGACGGCCTTCGTGCGGACCGCGTCGACGCTCGCCTTGCCGCATATCCCGCACGAGCTCGTCGTGTAGAACGCCCGCGCCGCCGACGGCGGGGGCGGAGCCACCCCGGCGGCGAGGGTCACCTCGACCACGTTCGCCGGCCGCGGCTCGTCCTCGTCCGGGTCGTCCTCGTCCTCGTCGTCGCTGGCCGCCCCCGGGTCGCGGCGGCCGACGACCGGCGGTCCGGCGCAGAGCATGGCGCCGGCGATCTCCCACGGGCCCGCGACGATGCCCTCCGTGATCAGGAACCCGGTCGCGAGCTCGAGGTCGTGGCCCGGGGTCCGCATCGTGACGGCGAGCGGGACCCCGCCGACCCGGATCTCGAGCGGCTCCTCGGCCGCGAGGGTGTCGGGCCGGCGGTGGCCCGGGCCGGCCAGGTCGATCCGCTCGACCGGCCGCCGGACGCTGCTGCGGGCGACCCCG